>JAACEL010000001.1 GCA_011682535.1 Nitrospiraceae bacterium
ATGGTGGCGGTGTGGCCGTGGCTGGCGGACTACGGGTGCCGGGTGAGTCCGGACGCGCTGGGCTGCACGCTGTGGTTTACGTCCTTGTGGTGTTTTGCGCGCGCGATGCGCCGCGGAAAATGGTGGACGCTGCTGGCGGCGCTGGCGTTCGGCGGTCTGCATCTGGCCCGGCCCGAGGGCACGGTGCTGTGGGCGGCTTCCGCCGGTCTGGCGCTGATTCTGTGTGTCGGCGCCGACTCGCGCAAGCTGCGGCACTACATTCCATTCGCGGCGTTCAGCGCCGTGCTGCTCGCGCTGTATTCGCTCTACATGCGCCAGCTCACGGGTGAGGCCACGGTGAATGTACGTGTGGGGATCATCCTGACCGATCTCGAGATTGCCCCCATGATTGCAACCGGGATGCGGGCGGCGTTCGAAGTCCTGCCCATCATGTTGGGCCCGCTTGCCATCCTGTTCTTCGGCCCCGGGCTGTTCGTAGCCGATCCGGGCACGTCCACGGACCCGCCGGTGCGCCGCGACCTGCGGCTCGAACTGTGCGTATTCGCCCTGTGCGGCATTCAGTGGTCGCTGTCGGCGTTCGTGTTGTCGGCGGAGCCGCGCTACCTGATGTCGGTGGTGGTGGCGTGCAGCCTGTGGACAGCGCGCGGCATTGTGATTGCGGGGCGTTGGGCGCGTCCGCTGCCGTGGGGGCGGTGGCTGCGGTGGGCGCCGGTGGCCTGCATGTTGGGCCTGCTGCTGTCGGGCGTGGCGGTCGACCTGGCGCGCCAGCAGATCAACAAGCGCCCCAACGAACCACTGGAATATCAGCAGGTGGGCCGGTGGATGCGCCAGCACTTGCAGCCGGGCCTGATCATGACGCGCAAGCCGCAGATCGGCTACTACGCCGGCATGCCGACGACGGGGCCGCACGAGTTGGACAGCCTGGAGCAGGCGGTTGCCCGCGCCAAGAACGCGGGGGCAGAGTACATGGTGATCGATGAGCGCTACACGGCGTCGATGATCCCGGGTGTCGCGCCGTTGCTCGATCCCAAGAACGCCCCGCCCGACCTGTTGCCCGTCAAGCTGTTCGAGTTGTATCCAGGTTGCCGCGTGATGGTGTATCAAGTGGTCGGCGCCGCCGCGCCTGCCGAACCGGCGTCCTGAGGCGGCCATGCCGAACGAACACGCCGCTCAAGCCTCCGATGACGCCACGCGTACGCTCGTCGTCCACCTCGGCGGGATTGGCGATTTCCTGCTGACCTGCCCCACGCTGCGCCACCTGTCCGGTGTCGAGTTGCTGGGGTGCGCCGATCGCCTCGAACTGGCGGTGGCCGGTGGCTTGGCGCAGGCGGCGTACGACACGGGACGCGTCGATTTCCAGTCCCTGTTCGCAACGCCGACGGAACGGTTGCGGCGGTTTCTGGGGGGCTTCCAGCGATGCATCCTATGGATCCGCGACGACGGGATCCTCCAACGCAATGTCGAAGACTGCGGCGTTGCCGATGTGCAGGCTTTCCCTGGGTTGCCGCCTCGCGATTGGCGGAGGCACGCGTCGGAATACTATCTGGAATGCCTGGGGATTGCCGGTGCGGACCCGCTACGCTTGGCCATCGAGCCCTTATCCACCGTCCACGATGTGGTTATCCATCCCGGGAGTGGGGGCGAGCACAAGAATTGGCCTATCGAGTGCTTCGCGGAGTTGGCGTCTGGATTGGAGGCGAGGGGGCGGCGTGTGACGTGGTGCATGGGACCGGCCGAGGAAGGTGTTGACGTCGTTCCCACGCTTCAGCGGGCGTCGCTTGTCGACCTCGCGCGGGAACTGGCGTCGGCACGTTTGTACATCGGTAACGACAGCGGGATCACCCACCTGGCCGCGGCGGTCGGGTGCCCCACGATCGCCATCTTCGGGCCGACCGACCCAGCCGTCTGGGGGCCTCGGGGGACGCATGTGACCGCCCTGCGCGGTACCCCGTTTCCGCAACCCACGAAGGTGCTGGCCCGAACGTCGGGAGCGTATTGTGGCGCGCACAAAGCACCTGATGGCGCCTGAATTACGCTCAGCCACGCCGAAAGCAAACACGGGTGCGTGCGTCGTCTGAAACTAGCACGAGGCTGAGCTTGCCGCGCGCGCCACGAGGCAGTTGCCGGCGATTAGGATGCTGGATGTGGCGTGCATGAAGCGCGTATAGTACCGCGCCTCGCAAGAAGTCACCCCGCCGTAGGAGGAAGTACCCATGGAAGGCCCCCGGTCAGTACGAAGGGACGAGATACGATCGTTGTCGCAGCTTGTCGACGCCGTGTTCATGAGCGGGCGCGCGGGCGCTATGTTCGGCGTGTACCCGCAATACTTCAGCGAAGCCAACAATGAGAACCACTTCGTATTCGTCGACGGCGGACGCGTCGTGAGCCACTTCGGCATGGACCAGCGCGACGTGTCCATTGCGGGATGCCGCCTGCGCGTGGGGTGTGTGGGGGCCGTGGCGACGTACGAGGAATACCGCGGTAAGGGATTGGCGACGCGCCTGTTCGATGCCACGCGCGACAAGGCAATCGCGGATGGTGTGGACTTTCTGCTGATCTCGGGCGGCCGGGGACTCTACCGGCGCGCGGGGGCGGCGGATGTCGGGTGCGACGCCATGACGGTGTTGTCTGGCGAGTGCGCCGCGCGCCTGCCCGGGCGGGAGGCAGAGTTGCGCAAGCTGTCCGCGGCCGACTTGGCGGGTTGTGCCGCGGCGTATGATCGGAAACCCACCCGGTTTGTGCGGCCCGAAGGGGATTGGACGTCGCTGCTGGAGTCGGGCAAGGCCATGGGGCGCGGTGCGGACGTCACGGTTGTGTGTGACGGTGGAACGTGCCTGGGATACTTCGCCCTGTCGAAGACGAAAGAAGACGGCGTCCTCCGCGTGGACGAATTCGCGGGTGAACCCGATGTGTTGGTTGGGGCTTTGGCGCAGTTGATGGCGCAACGGGACTGCCGCGGTCTGGAGATGCGTCTCCAGGTGGGCGACGCTGAACTACGGGCCCTGATCGAAGCGGCCGGGGCGAGTTTCAAGACCGTGGCGACCGGAGGCACGCTGCTGGTGCTGCGCTTCGCGCACCTGGTTGAACGGCTGCGTCCGCACTTCGAGGCGCGGGTGGATGCGGCGCGCGCGGCCACGCTATGGGTGGCGGAAGACGACGGGAAGTTCACGTTCGGCGCTGGTGACGACACGTTCACCGTCGATCGGGCCGGCGCCGCTACCGCCATTTTCGGGCATCCCGAGGCGAAGCCGGCGCTGGGCGTATGGGGCGAGGTATTGCCGGCGCCAACGTTGTGGTACGGGCTCAACTACACGTAGCAAAGGCAGGCTAGCGGTGTGCGCCGGAGTTGATGTTCAATATCGTCATTTTCTGCTGTTTTTCCTGTTATTTCGAGCGTAGCGAGAAATCTAGTGCCACCCATGTCGTTGTCCGCAAGCGCGCAGAAGCCAGAGCAACGGGGACTTCGAGATCTCTCCCTTCGGTCGAGATGACAGCTCCCCCGATTGGGCGGTGCGTCCGCGAAGCGAAACCCGGTTCACAATCAGTGCACTAACCCGTAACCGTGGCAGCGGTCTTGTACAACGCGATCACCTTCTCCGGCGAGATCTCGGCTAGGATGTTGTGGATCGAGGTGAAGACAAAGCCGCCGCCCTTGCGCATGTAGGCGACGATCTCGCGCACCTCGCGCTCGATGTCGGCGACGGTGCCCAGGGGCAGGGTCTGTTGGGCGTTGATTCCCCCGCCCCACAGCGCCGCGCGTCCGCGTACCTTGTCTTTCCATTCCTGATAGGAGTGGCCCCCGGCAGTCCATTGGACGGGATTGACGATGTCGAACCCGCTGTCCACGATCAAGTCGAGGATGTCGTAGATGGCTCCGCACGAATGGAGGAAAGTCTTCGTCTTGGGCGCAATGGCGTGGATGGTGTCATTGATGCGGCGGTAGTAGGGCAAGAACAGACGCTCATAGATGGCAGGGGGGCAGAGGGTCTGGGCCTGCGTGCCCCAGTCGTCGGAGCAGACAAAGTAGATGTCAATGTAGGGATGGATCTCCGTCAGGAGACGGGCGATCTGGCCCGAGGCGCGGTGATGAGGTCGTGAAGTTCGGCGACATAGTCGGGCTCGAGCATGCACAGCAGCGGGAAAACGGCGATGCCGCCGAATGCGGCGACGCCAATCCCCGCGCCGGGGCCACTGAAGAAGATCGCGCGGTCCGTCGACTCGCGCGCGCGCCGGCACAGCGCTACGGCCCGCTCGATGTCCCCGTCGGTGAGTGCGTTGCGCTCGCACTGGGCACGTACCTCGTCGAGGTCGGGCTTGGGGACGTCGCCGGTCAGCGAAACGGGCTGCCCGCCGTGCTCGGTTTCGAATACGTGGGCCATGGGGGGCATCTTGGCGCCGTTGGCGGGCTGGATGACGGTTCCGTCGTCGAGGGCCTGAAACATGTCCGGGTTGCGAACCAGTGCGGGCAGGCGGCCGCCGAAGTCGTAGGGGAGCCACAGTTCGGCCTGGTCGAAGGCATTGGTAATGTCGCCGTGGATGGTGGCCACGTCGCAGTCCAGCGCGTCGAGCACGTCGGCCTCGGGCATCGCCAGCATTTGTCCGGTGTCGTAAACCCGCGGCAGGCGGTGGGGCAACTCCAACGCCTCGACCAGCTTCGGATACGCAAAGCAACTGATGCCCGTCGAGGGCATCCCGTCCAGATCCATCGGTACCCGGTCTGTCTCTTCGAACGACAAAGCCTTCAACACACGTTCACGTCTCGTCAGCATTCACTCAGTTCCTTCTTGCCGCTTCCCATTCCAGTCCACAGTGGAGTGTCGAAAGTCTAGCATACTGCGCGCGGCAGACAAGATCGCCTGGAGGTCTACGTAAGTCCGACGGGGTTGGGGAACGCGTTAGCTTTCTGATGCGGGGGACGTTAGAATCACCGGAACGCCGTCCAAAAGAGGACATTCCAGGAGATGTATCATGATCGATCTGTTTAGCGAGTTTCCGAAACTGGGGGATGCGCTTCCCCATGCTCAACTGGCGGATTTGCCGACTCCGGTGGAGCGCGCCGAGGGGCTGGGAGACGCGGTTGGCGTCGATCAGTTGTATGTGAAGCGGGATGACGTGAGTGGGAAGCGGTATGGGGGGAACAAGATTCGGAAGTTGGAGTTTCTGCTGGGGCAGGCGTGTGCGGACGGGGCGGCGGAGGTGATGACGTTCGGGTGTGCGGGGTCGAACCATGCGACGGCGACGGCGGTGTATGCGCAGCAGGTGGGACTTCGGAGCATCTCGATGCTGCTCCCGCAGCCGAACGCGCGGTCGGTGCGGCGCAATCTGTTGCTGAGCTACCATTGCGGGGCGGAGTTGCACGCATTTGAGAAGGTGGCGACGTGCGACGCGAGGGTGCAGGCGGAACTGAAACGCCACCGCGTGGAGACGGGCAAGGAGCCCGCGGTCATCCCGGCGGGGGGCTCGTCGGCGTTGGGAAGCGTGGGGTATGTGAACGCGGCGCTGGAATTGGCGGGGCAGGTGGCGCGGGGGGAGATGGCGAAGCCGGACATCGTATACGTGGCGGCGGGGACGTGCGGCACGGCGGCGGGGTTGATGGTGGGACTGCGCGCGGCGGGGCTGGACGCGCGGGTGGCGCCGGTGCCGGTGACGGACGCGCGTTTCGTGAACGCGGCGAAAATGGCGGAGCTGGCGACGGAGACGGCGGCATTGCTGGCGGGGCGGGATCCGGCGTTCCCGGCGATGGTGTTTTCGGCGGATGAAATGGGACTGCGCGAAGGATTCCTGGGCGAGGCGTATGGTCTCTACACGGAGGAATCGGTGGCGGCGATGCGGCTATTCGAAGATGCGGCGCACATTGGCCTGGACGGCACGTATACGGGTAAGGGGGCGGCGGCCTTGATCGCGGATGCGCGTGCGGGTAGGCTGCGCGGCAAGGTCGTGTTGTTCTGGAATACGTACAATTCGCGGGATTTCTCGGAGGAGATTGGGGGGATCGACTATCGGAACCTTCCGCGCGCGTTCCATCACTATTTCGAGGAGGAAGTTCAACCATTGGATCGCTGACGGCGATCGGCACGGGGAGAGATGCGGGTTAGGCATGTCCGTCGAGAAACTGTAAGAAGGCCCGGCGGGTGTCTTCGATGGTTCGGACGCCGGTGTCGCGGCAGGCTTCGAGGAACGAGCGGCATTGGGCCACCCATGGGGCCGAGATCTCGCCGACGCCGTTCATGAGTCCCCGGGACGTGTCGTAGACGAGGGCGTGGGGGGCGTGGCCGTCGGAGAGGTACACTTTCTCGATCCACCGTTGGGCGTTGCCGTATCCGCCCGACACCCGCAGGAAGACGAGCACGCGGAATGCGTTGAAGTGGGCCTCGGGAACGCCGTTTTCGACACAAACCTGGTCGCGAGCCTCGGGAAGGTCGTCGGCGTGCAGGTTGGTGGCGAGCGTGTGGCCCCGCTCGGAGAGGGCGCAGTAGGCGCGCAGGTCGCGTCCCCACAGGTAGGCGAAGAAACGCCCCGCGCCAATCTCGTGACACACGTAGCACCGTTTGGGGGCGCCGGTCACCGGGACCGCGCGTACCGTGCGGGCATCGGCCGCGGCTAGGTCGAGCCCGGCGGGGGCCAGGTTGATTAGGGCGCACATGACGGTGGTCTTGCCGGCGCCTCCTGGATTCGCGCCCACCATGACGGACGCGCCGCGCGCTACATGCGCCATCAGGAATGCAGCCAGATCGAGGTCGAGCGTGTCGGCGGCCAGCAGGTCGAGCATGGACAGCATCCGGCCGCCGCGCTGGTTGCAGCGGTCGAGTTCCCGGCAGTGGCGTACGATGTGGTCGTCCATATTGGCGTCCTCGGTGCGTGGTCCATTCCAGCATACGTGGGCGATTAGGGGGATCCACGGACGAACACAGATTAGCACAAATGGCAAGTACCCGTTGCAGGGGTTTTCACCTAATGCGCGAAGCGCATGTCGCTTTTCTTTGCTTCTTTCTTTTCACGAGAAAAGAAAGAAGGGTTTAGCGTTTGCCATGGTGGGTTCTTGTGCCGTGGTGGAGTTTGCGTTATCGTGCGCGTATGGAGCTGGATACGGGTGAAATCGGTGTTGTTGGCCTGTTTGGCGATGCGGCGCAGTTGAGCGAGGCCGCCGTGTTTGCGCGCACACAGCACGCCGCCATGCTGCTGTTCGAAGGCGCGGGACTGTTCTGGCTACTGGCCGAGATGGCCATCCTGCTGCTGGTGCTTTCCGGGCGGCGTCACGTGTCGTCCGAGCCGCTTCCCGATCGATTCGCGCCGACCGCGCACGAGATTCGCCGTGGCGCCGCGTGGCTTGGTGCGTTCGTCGTGTTGACGGCGGTGGTCTGGGGGCGGCACGTTTGGTTGCCGCCGGTGTACGTCACACTGCAGCGCGCCGCCGAGACGGGGGGGACGGTCGCGGCGGACGCGTTGACGCGGCAGTACACGGTGCGGCTGCACACGCACTTGGCGATTTGGTCGGGATTTGTGACGCTGTGGGTGGTGTTCGAGACGTTGATCGTGTACCACGGCTGGCGAGGCTACCGGCGGTTGCGCGTAGTATTGGGTGCGGAGGAAAACGCCGGGCACGGTCCTGGGCGGCGTGGCGTGGCTGTGGCCATGGTGATGGTGTGCGCGGGGTTGTCGTTGGCCGCGTGGCGGGCGACGGCCGACGAGGGTACCGCGTTGGGCGTACTCAGGGCCGCCGAGGCGCGGAATGTCGTGCATCGCAACGCCGTGTACCTGTACCTGCGCTTGGCAGGCGCGGTATGGATCTTGGTCGAGTGGATCGCCGCTTTGGTGCTGTGGCGTACATACCGGCTGGTGTCGGCCGCGGTGGCCCAGCGGGGGAGGATGGCATGATCGAGTGGATGGGCGGCCTGTTCACGCCGGAGCAGTACGTGCTGTGGACGCGGATTCAGTGTACGGCGTGGACGCTGGCCGACTTCGTGATCGTGTTTGGCCTGTTGCGCATCAGCGACCGCGCGCGGGCGGTCTGCGGGCGACCGGGGCATGTGTGGGCGTACGGTGTGTTACTGGCGACTGCGCCAGTGGCGGCGGTGATCCCGTTTGCGCGGCGCGGCGGCCTGATCTTCGTGATCGAGTTGCTGGTGACGGTACCGCACTTCGTGCTGATCCTATGGGTGCTGATTGCCGACGCGGGAACGTTCGCCCGGGCGCTGTCGCGTCTCGTGGAAGAAAAGGAAAAGCGGCAGGCCGCTTGAACGGCCTGCCGCTTTGAGTCGTGCCACAATACGCCACCCGGCGTTCGGAGTCTCAGGCAGAGCCCTTGACTTCCATGACCGCGCCAACACCCTCGAGGGCCTCTTTGATCTTGTTGGCTTCGTCTTGGTCGATGCCTTCCTTGACCGGGGTGGGAGCGCCGTCGACCAGGGCCTTGGCTTCTTTGAGTCCCAGACCCGTGAGGGCGCGGACTTCCTTGATGACCTGGATCTTCTGCGAGCCGATTTCCTTGAGGAGGACATCGTAGGAACTCGGACCTTCGTCTTCGCCCGCGTCGCCCGCGCCGGCCATCATGGGCATGGCGCCCATCATCATCGGGGCAGCCGCCTCGACGCCGAACTTCTCTTCGAGGGCCTTGATCAGTTCACTCAGCTCGAGCACGGAAAGCTCTGCAATCTGTTCGATGATCGCGTCCAATTTCTCTGACATGTCTCGTATATCCTTTCGTTTGAGCGCGGCGCGTGGGCCGCGGGACGCGCGCTACGCGGCGGCGCCTTCTTCTTCTTTCTGCTTCTTGATTTGATCCAGCACGTTGACAAAGTTACGCGGTACTGCGTTGAGGGTACCCACGAAGTTGCGCAGCGGGGCCGCAATCGTGCCGACGAGCTGGGCAAGGAGCACTTCGCGCGTCGGCAGCGAGGCCAGCACCTCAATCTGTTCCTTGGAGACGACCTTTCCTTCGAGCACGCCGCCGTTGAGGATGATGGCTTTAGCTTCCTTGGTAAAGTCTTTCAGGATACGGGCCGGGGTTACGGGGTCTTTGCAGAACGCCCACGCCGTGGGGCCATCCATGAAGGCGGCTGCGTCCAAGAGGTCCAACTCGTCCAGCGCGCGGCGCACCAGTGTGTTCTTATAGACTTTGAACGTGACTTGTCCGGCGCGGAGCTTGCTCCGAAGTTCAGTCGCCTGGGCCACGTTGATTCCCTTGTACTGTGTGGCGATGGCGATCGTGTTGTTCTGAATGCGATCCTTCAGTTCCGCGACGGCATCAATCTTTTCCTGTTTAGGCAAACCCAATCACCTCCCTTCCGAAATCATTTCACAAAAAAACTGTCCCGCACCATCGAAGACGGTACGGGACAAGGCAATCCAATCGTAGCTGGCAGCTCAGTCCGCGGTCTCGGCAGGCATCATTAAGGCTCAGGGTTTCACACCCCCAGCCGCCGGCGGTCTTCGACTCGGCATTTCTGTTGCGAGACAAAACATTAGCAAATAACGGCGTAGGAAGTCAAACGCGGTACGGATTTTGGATTGGCGGCATACGCAGACGTTCACCAATCAGGTGACAGCGGGAAGTACCAAAGAACGAATTTCGTAACGCCACCGGGCAATGTAAGGCTAATCTTAGCGCATATATTGTAACCGTTCAGGCTGGAACTCTTGCGAGAAACCGCCATTCCCCCATGTTTTCGAAGCGGCGACGCACGCTGTAACTCATTTAGCCCCAAGCATCGTACGTGGTTCCGCACCGGGAAGCCGCCGCGCAAGACACCAGGGCATGGGGATTAACGTGGAATTGTGACCGCGCTATGTAGTACAATCCCGCTGCCAAGGGGCGAGATGCGTGGGGGTAACGGATCCGAACGGCCACTGTATAGTACGCAGTTTGATGTCATCTCCTTTGTCATTCTGAAAGGGCAATATGGGCGACCCCTACGGTAGCGAGAAAACCGAACAGCGGTATGAGCAAGAATGGACTATTCCCACTATTTCAGCCTGGGGATGGGTGCCGCTGCGCGTGTTCCGACGGTTCGTGGCAAGTCTGGGTTGGACGATCCTGTGTTATCTGGTCATGCTGTGCGTGACCCCGGTCGCGTGGGTAGCCCCCGCCTACGGCAAGAAGCTCCGCAAAGCCGTGGCAATGACGTGGCACAAGACGCTTCCCCTCCTGTTCGGGTTGCGAGTGACGACTATCGGCCGCAAGCCCGAGGAGCAGTTCTTCTTGGTCGGCAACCACATCTCGTGGATCGACCTGTTCGCACTGCCGCCACGTGAGAGCACCCGCTACGTGGCCATGGCGGAAACGGCCAGTTTCCCCATCATCGGCCGGCTCATGAACGGCTTGGAACCCATCTACGTGCGCCGCAAGCGCGAGGACACGCCTCGCGTTCTCGGCGAGATAATCGCCGCACTCGAACGCGGCGAGGATGTCCAGATGGCCCCCGAGGCCGTGATCTCCCCCGGACGCCAGGTCAAGTGGTTCCACGCCGCCTTGCTCGAAGCTGCCGTGCAGACCCGGACGCCCGTCCACTACTGCAGCATCACCTACCGCACCCCCAAGGGCTCGCAGCCGCCTTCCGAAACGATGATCTACGGTCCCGATCCCTACTATCGCTCTCCGAAGGGAAAGCTCTCCCCCGAGGAGCTCGCCGCGTGGGGCCCCAAGCGTTCCTTCCTCACCCACCTCATCATTCTGCTGGCCCTTCCCTACCAGGAGATCGTCGTGCGCTTTGGCCGCGACCCCATCTGGCGTGATGACAGAATCACCCTCGCCAACGACCTCCAGAAGGCTATCCAGGACATCTTCACCCCGATTCACTGACCGGTCGAAACCCGAACGCCGGGTGGCATATTGTGGCGCGCCCGCCGCGTGGAAGTTATCCGGGGATTTGCCGCCCTCCGCTTGTTCCGTTGAATCAGTAGACGAGTTCGCTTCCCAGAATGGGTGGGGCCATACTCCCTCCGTTGGCGCCGCCCGCGGTGGCCATCACGATCAGCGCGGATATTGCGTGCAATCCCATGCCGGCCTCCAATCAAGGCCGCGGGTCATGGTCCTTTCTTCTCGATCTCCTCGCGCAAGGCACGCTTGCTGATCTTGCCGTTGGCCAACAGCGGCAACTGAGTGCGGAACTCGAACTGCTTAGGCACCTTGAAATTGGCCAGATGATGGCCGCAGTGCGCGCGCAGGCCAGCCTCGGTAAGCTCACAACCGGGCTTGAGCGCCACAAAGGCGCAGCCCACTTCCTGAAACACTTCGTCGGGCACGCCGATGACGGCCGCCGCCAGGACGCTGTCGTGCAACTCGATGATGGCCTCCACTTCGCGCGGGAACACGTTCTCGCCGCCGGTCTTGAACATCTCCGACTTACGTCCGGAGATGTAGATATAGCCGTCGGCGTCTTTGTAGGCGAGGTCGCTCGTGTAGAACCAGCCGTCATCGTCGATGACGGCTGCCGTGGCGCGGGGATTGTTCCAGTATTCCTTCATGAGAAACGGACCGCGCACGGCGATCTCGCCGACCGTGCCGTCGGCGACCTCGTTACGGGTTTCGTTGACGATCCGCAAATCGAATCCATCGGGCGCCTTGCCCGCGCTCTTGACAAGGCGTTCCACCGAGTCGTCGGGCTCGGTGTAGGTAATGAAGCCCGATGTCTCCGTCATCCCGAATCCCGTCACGAGCAACGCGCCAGTCGACTTGCGGATCTCGACGAGGGCGTCGACGACGATCTCGGGAACCCCGGCGCCGCCCCACACGAAGGTGCGAACACGGCTGAAGTCCATGTCCTTGAACATCGGCAGCTTCATCTCGAGTAGATACATCGCCGGCACTTGGCCGATGAGGGTAATCCGTTCCTCCTTGATTATTTCGAGTGTGTGCGCCGGGTCGAAGTGATCCATGAAGACGAGTGCCGCGCCGGCGTATATGGCGGCGAACCCCAATTCGACGTCCGCAGCGACGTGGTTGATGGGGAAGTGGAGCAGCGTCCTGCAATCTTCATCGATCTGGAACCGGGGCGCCTCGATGGCGATGTTCTTGATGATGCTGTCGTGTGTGAGTACAACGCCCTTGGGACGTCCAGTGGAACCGGAGGTATACAGCAACAGGGCATTGTCGGCGCTCGACACCTGAGCGGCGCGGTCGGCCAGTGTCTGGTCGAGGTGTTCACGCGGCTGGCCGATACAGTCGGCAAAGCTCATGGCGCCCGCGGGCGCCTGCCCGATGATGAGGCACGTCTCAAGCGTGTCAACCGATTCCAGCGCCCGCGCGGCCAAGCCGGCTACGTCGATGCCTGCGTGCTCGTCAAGGGCGATGAGCACCTTCGCACCGCAGTCGTCGAGCATGTAGGCCAGCTCTTTGTCGGTGAACTTAGGCGAGAGGCCCAGCCACATGGCGCCAATCTTGTTGGCCGCCATGTAAGAGGTCATGAACTCGTTGCGCGCCATCCCCAGAAAAGCGATGCGGTCGCCTTTCGCCACACCGAGTTCGAGGTAGGCCTTGGCCACCAGATCCATCTGGCGGGCGAACTCGGCCCAGGTCAGACGTTCGTCCTGGAATACGAGCGCCTCGGCGTCTGGCTTGCGCTCGGCCCACTTCTCCACATACTGCCACGTCAACGGTGATTGCGGTGTGTGCATGCTATTCGCCCCTTTCCTGGCCCGCGAGGCCCAGCACACCATCGCGGACTACCCTCTTTCCGGCCTCGTCGGTCACGTCGAAGAACGCGTCAACTCCGGCGTCTGTTCGCCGCCTTCCCAACAGGCGAATCGTAATCTCGGAACCCGGCTTCACCATACGCGCGAAGCGGGCATTGAGCGAACGGAGGCGGGCGGGATCGCCGTCCGCTTCCGCTCCCAGGATTTCCCGGACCGCTATCGACAGTGTCACCGAGCCTTGAAGCAATACGCCAGGCAATCCGACGAAGTGCGCGAACCGCACGGAAGTATGGATCGGAAACACCGTGTTCGTGCAGCCATCGTAGATATGGGCCGCGAGCGAGTCAATGTAGACGGGATTCCGCCATACGGGCTGCGAGGTGTCGTCGAACTTGGGGACGGCGGGGAGGGCCCTGGAAGTGTGGGCCTGGTCGTCGCAGGTGACGCCCCGCAGGAGAGCCCCGCTGTATTCGTCGAAGACGCGGTTTCCCGCGGCGTTGACGGCGGAGTAGCAGACCGTGAGCACGGTGCCGCTACGGTGGGGCAACAGGCCGACGACCTCGCCCTGGATGGTGAGCTTGTCGTTGGGGCGCATGGGCGCGTGCCACACGAGGTATTCAGTGTAGTGTACCTGACGCTGGAGTACCTCCGGCGGAGGAAGGATATCCCAGAAGTCCTCGCGCCGCTCGCTGAAGGGCCAGGTAAGCGCGACCGCCAACATAGGCGGCGCGACAATACCGCCGCTTCGCTCGTCATCGAGGTAGTGGGGGTTGTTGTCGCCGGTTGCCGCCGCGAAGTTCATTGTCTGGCGCCACGTCAGGGCGGTTTCCAGACACTTCGAGCGTACGCCAACGAGATCGGAATCGATCTGCATGCCAAGCCTCCTCAGGCCATTTCCCCATATTCCACAAAGGTAGCATTTTTCGGGAAGCGCGTTCCAGCAGCCGTAGGGCCTGAACCGCAGACCGATTGACACGCACCAGCAAACGGTATAGGATCGGCCCGCAAGGGGTCTTCCACCATTGCGAGTCTTCAAGCAAACACCCAAGGAGGGTTCGATGGGAGTATCTGACGGTTCCGCGCGTTTCCCCACACGGCGCCAAGCTTTGGTTGCGGGCGGGACCGCCCTGCTTGCGGGGACTCTCGGTTTCTCCGCCGGGTGTCGCGTGAAACGTTCCGCCACGTCGACGCGTGGTTCTAAGGACAAGCCAAACGTCATCGTCTATCTCGCCGATACTCTCCGGGCCGACCACCTGGGATGCTACGGGCACAGCGTACCCACCACACCACATATCGATTCCTTCTCGGAGTCGGCTTTTTGGTTTGAGAAGTGTTTCTCCCAGGGCTCCTGGACCAAGCCGTCGATAGGGTCGCTCTTCACCGGAGTCCTGCCGCGTGTCCATCAGGCGGTGGCGACCGACTTGAACTGGAAAGACACTTGCGAACTGCCCGTTCAGACGCTTCGAAGCCAGTTCGTCACGCTCGCGGAGACCTTGCGTTCCGCCGGATATCACACGGGCCTGTTCTTGGCCAATCCTCAAGTTCAAAAAGAGTTCGGGTTTGCGCAAGGCTTCGACCACTATGTGTACAAGAGCGCTCACGAGACCGGGCAGCAGGTCAGCGAAGTCATTGCGTGGATAGCGACAGACAGGCAGTCCCCCTTCTTTGCATTTGTCCACGAACTCGATCCCCATGGTCCCTATACGCCGCCCCCCATCGAGTACACGAAGCTCTACGGGGTCTCGATGGAAGAGGACCGGAACAGCCTGTCCATCGAGGACACCCGCTTACTCGACGCTCACGAGAGCTTCTATCTGCCTGCGAACGATTCAGCACCGAACTGCGATCCGGTTCCGCTGTGGGAGCTGTCACCGGGAGGGCTGGCGTTCCTCAAACGACTCTACGATGCCGAAATCGCCCACGTTGACAGACACTTGGGGCGGTTACTCTCCTATCTCGATCGCAAGGGATTGGCGCACAATACCGTGGTCGTACTCACCGCCGACCACGGCGAAGCCTTCAACGAACACGGCAAGTTCGGCCATGGAAATTCGATTTTCAATGAAGAGATTCACGTGCCCCTTATTGTCCGCATCCCGGGCCAACAACGGGGCGGCCGTGTGCCCTATTCCGTCGCCCTCTACGATCTCTATCCGACACTGACGACGCTCACTGGTGCTTCCACACCCTCTTACGTACAGGCGAAGACCCTCGTCGATTCTGCCGGCGCCTGTGTCGTTGACAAGCATCGAGCCGTTTTCTCGGAACTGGATCATTATCGTCCGGACACGGATAGGTGGGACGCATGCGTCCAGCAAGGCTCGTACAAGGTGAGAACCCATCATGGCGGCCAAGGTATGACAGGACATATCCTGACTCAGGACCGTGCGGAGGCGGTCGACCTGCTTGAGGGCAATGATGTCCATGGCAGCCATCTACGCGACCTGAGCGAAACATTGCGTACCACCATCAAGGCAACCGGGACGCTGGCGGCCTCGTTTGGCGAAGCCGAATGGACCAACGCCGATGAGCATCACCGCGAGGAACTCAACGCGATCGGCTATCTCTAGCCCGGCTTGGCGCCGTCCCGCGCGGCACATTCAACGGCATACTCAGCCCATTTAGCCGGTCCATTTGCATCGCGCCGGGGTGATGGGTATGCTTCTGCTTTCTACCGAACCTATGATCTGAGGAGACAACCATGGTGGACGAACAACCCGGACTGAACTATCGGGCTGCGGGTGTCAATATTGACACCGCCAACCAGGCGCTGGCGGAAGTCAAGGACGTTGTAAGTAAGACATTTGACGATCGGGTACTGCGCGATATCGGCAGTTTCGGGGCGATGTACAGCCTTGATACCGCGAGTTTCGAGGAGCCGGTGCTCGTTGCGAGCGTCGATGGTGTCGGCACGAAATTGAAGATCGCATTCATGATGAACAAGCACGACACCGTGGGTGTCGACTTGGTGTCGCATTGCGTGAACGATATTCTGGTACAGGGCGCGCGCCCGTTGTTTTTCCTGGACTACCTGGCGGCGGGCGTGCTGGACCCGGAGGTGGCGGTCGAGGTCATTAAGGGCCTGGCGACTGGTTGCCGTTACGCGGGTTGTGCGCTGATCGGCGGCGAAACGGCCGAGATGCCGGGCATGTACAAGGCGGGCGAATACGACTTGGCGGGGACGATCGTCGGGATCGTCGATCAGAAGAAGATCGTGGACGGCACGCGGGTGGTGCCGGGCGACGCGGTCATCGGACTGCCTTCGTCGGGCCTGCACACGAACGGCTACAGTCTGGCACGGAAAATCTGCTTCGAGGTGGCCGGGCTTGATTGCGGCGACCCGATGCCGGGTACCGGCCGCACGGTTGGCGAGGCGCTGCTGGAACCGCACCGCAGCTATGCGGCGTTGATACAGTTGCTGATGGCGGCGGCGGATGTGAAGGCAATGGCCCATATCACGGGAGGCGGGATCACGGAAAATCTGCCGCGGTCGCTGCCGGACGGTGTGGGCGCCGAGATCGATCTGGGCGCGTGGAATGTGCCGCCGGTGTTCTCGTTCATGAAGACGGCGGGCGGCGTGGCCGATTTTGAGATGCTGCGCACCTTCAACATGGGCATGGGCTACCTGCTCGTGGTGTCCGAAGAGGATGCGGACCAGGCGATGGACGTGTTGCAGCAGACGGGTGAGGAAGCGGTTAGAATCGGACACACCGTGGCTGGCGCGGGCGAAGTAACCTACGTGGGGGCCTTGAAGTATGGCGAATAGGATTGAGGTCGCGATCAAGCCGGGACAACCGGACCCGGCGGGCCAGAGCGTGCGGGCACGCCTGGTGGAGGACCTGGGCATCGTAGTGGATGACGTACGCGTGATCGACGTGTTTACGATCGACGCCGACCTGGACCCCGGGCAGTTGGATCGGGCGCGTCAGGAGTTGTTCACCGACCCGATCATCCAGCACAGCACGGTCAACAAGTCGTTAGCGGACGACTTCGACTACGTGATCGAAGTCGGTTTCCTGCCGGGCGTGACGGACAACGCCGGCAAGAGTTCCGCCGAGGGAATCGCCGACACGCTGGACTACACGTTCGCGCCGGGCGAAGCGGTTTACAAAACCACGCAGTATGTGATCAAGGGCGGCCTTGACGGGGATCGGTGTGAGCGTATCGCACGCGATTCGTTGGCCAACGCGCTCATCCAGCGATGGAGCGTGAAGTCCGCCGACGAGATGACAGCGCTCTCGGACGAGTCGCTGCTGGGCTTGCCAATCGTCACGGACATGAGCGACGTGACGGTGCATGAGATTGACTTTGAACGTCCGGACGCGGAACTGGTAGCGTTGAGCAGCGAGATGACCTGGGCGCTCGAGCTGCACGAGTTGCAGGCGATTCAGGCCTACTACCGCGACGATGCGGTGCAGGCCGCGCGCGCGAAAGCGGGGCTTCCGGCGAAACCAACCGATATCGAGATTGAAATTCTCGCGCAGACGTGGTCGGAGCACTGCAAGCACAAGATCTTCAACGCCACGATCGAGTATACGGACCCGCAGGGCGAGACGCGCACGATCGACAGCGTTTTCAAGACCTATGTGAAGGCGACCACGGACGAGGTCGCCAAGAAGGTCGACTGGCTGGTGAGCGTGTTCGATGACGACGCGGGCATCATCAAGTTCGACGACCACTGGAACTTCGCGCTGAAGGCCGAGACCCACAACAGTCCGTCTGCGCTGGATCCCTACGGCGGCGCCATCACGGGCATCGTGGGCGTCAATCGTGACGTCTTGGCGGCGGGCCTGGGCTGCCAGTGCATCTTCAACACAGACGTGTTCTGTTTCGCATCGCCCTTCTACGACGGGGCCATCCCGCCGCGTCTGTTCCACCCCAAGCGCGTATTGCGCCAAGTCCATCAGGGCGTGAAGGACGGCGGCAACCAGAGCGGCATCCCCGACATTAACGGCGCGATCGTGTTCCACGAACGCTTCCTCGGCAAGCCGCTGGTATTCTGCGGCACGGGCGGGATTACGCCAGCCGTGACGGCGGGACGTCCGAGTCACAAGAAGAAGGCCAATCCCGGCGACATCATTGTGATGACAGGCGGCCGGATCGGCAAGGACGGCATCCACGGCGCCACGTTTTCCTCGGAGGAACTCCACGAAGGATCGCCGGCGACGGCGGTACAGATCGGCGACCCGATTACGCAGAAGAAGATGGCCGATTTTCTGCTCGAAGCGCGGGATTTGGGCCTGTACAGTTGCATAACAGACTGCGGCGCCGGGGGGCTGTCGTCAAGCGTGGGCGAGATGGCGGAAGGCTCGGGCGGTTGCGACATTCACCTCGACAAGGCGCCGCTGAAGTACGCGGGCCTCGCGCCGTGGGAGATCTTCCTGTCGGAGGCGCAGGAGCGCATGACGTTGGCGGTGCCGCCGGCGAATCTGGATGCGTTCATGACCTTGGCCAAGCGCCGGGCCGTGGAAGCGACCGCGCTGGGCACGTACACGGACTCGGGCTATTTGCAGTGTTTCTACGAAGGCAAGCTGATCGGATCGCTGGACATGGCCTTCCTGCACGACGGCGTGCCGAAGATGTCGCTCAAGGCGACGTGGGATGCGCCGGAGTTGGCGCCGGAAGCGGTGGTTGAAGACACGGACCTGGCCGGAGCCCTCAAGGACGTGCTGGCCTCGCCGAACGTGTGCAGTAAGGAAACCTTCGTGCGGATGTACGACCACGAAGTGTTGGCCCAGAGCGTGTTGAAGCAGTTCCAGGGCGTGGATCGCGACGGCCCAGGCGATGCGGGTGTCATCCGCCCAGTACCGGGCTCGAAGAAGGGCATCGCGGTGGCGTGCGGCATCTGCCCGCGCTACAGCGACATCGACACCTACGCAATGACGGCGAACGCGGTGGACGAGGCGGTGCGCAACCTGGTGGCGGTGGGCGCGAAGCTGGGCACGATCGCCGGGTTGGACAACTTCTGTTGGCCGGATCCGATTCAGAGCGACAAGACGCCCGACGGCGCCCACAAACTGGCGCAGTTGGTGCGGTGCTGCGAGGCGCTGTATGACGTGTGCGTGGAATACAGCATCCCGCTCATCAGCGGCAAGGACAGCATGAAGAACGACTACAAGATCGGCGACACGAAGATCTCGATCCCGCCGACGATGCTGTTCACGGCGGCGGCCGTACTGGAAGACGCGACGAACGTCGTGTCGATGGACGTGAAGCGTCCGGGCGACGTGGTGTACGTCGTGGGTGAGACGAAAGACGAGATGGGCGGCAGCGAATACCTGGCCCTGAAGGGCCAGTTGGGCGTCAACGTGCCGCAAGTGGATCCGAAGGCGGCGCGCGCGTTGTACGAGAAGTTGTCGGACGCCATCGGCGGCGGCCTGGTGGCTTCGTGCCACGATTGTTCCGATGGCGGGCTGGGCGTGGCCTTGGCCGAGTCGGCGTTCGCGGGCGGCTACGGCATGGACGTCGACATCTCCGGGATCGCGGTCCCCAACGACGTGACGGCGCTGTTCAGCGAATCGGCGAGCCGGTTCGTGGTCACGGTGTCGCCTGATAAGACCGGCGCCTTCGAAGCGGCGTTGGCCGGATGTCCGTTGATGAAGCTGGGTGAAGTTGTCGCGGAGCCGGAGTTCCGCGTGGCGGGCCGCGGTGGCGCGGCCGTAAATGTGCCGCTGGCCGAACTGAAAGAGGCTTGGCAGGCGCCGTTGAGGTGGTAGGCGTGGGCGTACGTGCAATCGTTCTGACGGGATTTGGCATCAACTGCGACGCGGAAACGCGTACCGCGCTGGAACGGGCGGGGGCCGAAGCGAATCGCGTCCATCTCAACGACATCGCCGAGGATCTATCCATGCTCGAGGGCTACCATATTCTGGCCATCCCGGGCGGATTCTCGTGGGGCGACGACGTGGCGTCGGGCAAGATCCTGGCGAACCGGCTCCGCTACCGGCTGGGCGACGCCATCAAGCAGTTCATCGCCGACGGCAAACTGGCCATCGGCATCTGCAACGGCTTCCAGGTGATGGTGAAGATGGGCATTCTGCCGCTGTTCAACGGCGAATTCGAGCAGGAAGTCACGCTGACCTGGAACGACTCGGCGCGGTTTGAGAACCGTTGGGTGGATCTCAAGACCGATCCGAACACGAAGTGCGTCTGGCTCAAGGACGTCGCCGGGTTGCCGCTACCGATACGCCACGGCGAAGGCAAGTTCATCCCGCGCGATGAGGCCGTGCTGAACAAGCTATGCGCCAATGGGCAAGTGGCCCTGCGGTATACGACGCCCGCCGGCACGCCGGCTCGGGGCGTGTTCCCGGCCAACCCGAACGGTTCGACGGACGACATCGCCGCCATCTGCGACCCGAGCGGGCGCGTGCTGGGCATGATGCCGCATCCCGAGGCCTACGTCGATCGCGAGAACCACCCCAACTGGACGCGCGAAGACGTGCCCGAGGAAGGCGCAGGCCTGCAACTCTTCCGCAACGGCGTCGAGTACGTGAAGAATACGCTGTTGGCGTAGGGCCGGGGCCTGAGAACCGCCTGCCTCGCGCAAAGACGCAAAGAGCGCAAAGAGCGTGTTGTGTTCGCCCGGGGTTCCCTCCACGGAGAAGACGCGCCTTCCATCATCGTGTTTCGAGCCGATAGACGAAGGCTTTGCGTTCGCACCGGAGCACGAGATCCTGTCCGTCTTTGGCTAGCGATGCGGTACCCAGTTCGTTGCCGTCCTCGTCGAGTGCGACGGCGTGGGTGAAGGATGCGTAGGGACCGGTCAGGCGGATGTCGAAGGTGGGGCTGTCGGGTAGTGGGGTGATGAGCAGGGTGTCGCCTTCGGTCGCGATGCGGCATGCGCCGTCGGTGCGGACGTTGCCGAAGTTGATCGGCGTACCTTCGGGATTGCTGCGAGCGAGGAGCGGATCGACGTAGGCGGGCGGGGGTGTCCAGGTCAGGCCTTCGATGCGGTCGCCTTCGCCGTCGATGGTGACGGTCCCCAGGCGGAGACGAGACCGGTCGTCAAGGGAGCCGGTGAGCGGGGCGACGCCGGCGTCGGGATGCCATAGTCCGGCGCGGAGTCCGACGGTGTCGCCGGGCTTGAAGTCTTCGGGGATCTTGCCTTTGCCGACGCTGCGCACAACGCCGTCCCATTGGGTGGTGGGAATTGGCGGCGCGTGATCGGCCTGGAACAGGATGTCGCCTTTGTCGTCGACGAAATGCACGAAGGGCATCAAGTCCGCGAGGAGGGGCTCGTCGGCGTCCCACTTGAAGTCGACTTCGAACTCGCGATTGCCGAGGTAGCGGATGGTCTCGGGGGTGACGCTGACCGGCAGGGCGTTGCGGATGACGGTGCGGGCGTTGCAGTAGAGGCCGTCGGCGGAGCGGCTCCATTCGACCACGACGGCCCTGCCGACGCCGGTGCCTTTGCGCTCGACTGCGGCCTCGGTGGCGCCGGCGCGGGCGTAGAAGCCATATTCCGGGAGCATGTGGCCTTCGACCTCCCAGTCGGTGGGGCCTCGGTTCACCCACACCTCGCCGCCACCTTCCCACAGTATGTGCTGGCGATGGATGTCGCCGTCGTGGAATTCGACGTCCTCGATTCGTTTCAGGGCCAGTTCGCGCATGAGGCCGTGCAAGAGCCAGTACTTGGCCACGACGGCCCGGCTGAATGGGCGGGCGACCATCGCGGGGTGTCCGGTGAGCACTTCCGTGGCGATGTAGTCATCGCTGTGGATTCCGTGAAGATCGATGTCGAGTCCGGCGCGGTAGCGGGATTCGTATCCGGCGCCGTGCAGGACGAAGCGGTCGTGGTGGGCCATGTCGAACCATGGGATCCGCTCGGCGTCCTCGCACTCGATGCGCCACACCATCCATTCGTTGTCTTTGGGCGGATCGCCGACACGCAGATGATTGGCCTGGGCGCCGTCGAGGTAGCCGATGAGTTGGTCGTGGCCGCTCTCGGAGATCTGCGGGGCGTCGCCGCCGAGGTAGTCGCGGATCCAGGCAAAGGCTTCTCCCCAGTAGGTACGCAAGCTCCGGCGGTCGACGAAGGCGCCGTCGCGCGTCCATGCGTCGTAGGGACCGGCGGACGACCACACGTCGATGAAGAAAGCCGTGGGGGCGATGTGGGTGCGTATCAACTCGAGGTTGCGTTCGAGGAACGGGCGGAACGCGTTGCCCGACCAGCGGAAGGCTTGGGCGTCGCGGCCGCGGTTGAACCACGCCCAGACGGGGTCGCCGGTCTCGCGGAAGGCGATGTGGTCGTAGGAGTAGCCCTCGGCGTCGGGGTAGAAGTCGATGTAGTTGTCGTGCGGGGCGAAGAGCACGCCGTGGTCTTTGCAGACCTGGACGAGGCTCTGGAACTCCCCGAGAGTTCCGTACTGGGGATTCGGGGGGTAGATGTCGGGAAGGCGGTAATCGTAGCCCCAGCGTTGCCAGTTGTGCCAGACCACAACGGCATCGGTGCAGCCGTAGCGGAAGGCCTGGCGCAGGTTTTGGGCACTGGGCGCATAGCGCCCGCCCCAGAGATCGAACACGAAACGCCCGGCGAGATTGGGAACGCCGGACGAGGGTTGAAGTCCATTGATGTCGCGCCAGACGCGCACGCCGCGCCAGACGTTGCGCGTGGGGATGAAGGTGAGGGTGGGATCGATGGCGGTGTGCAGCGAGTATATTCGCGGGCCGGGTGTAACTTCGAGGCGCGTCGGCGGCGCGTCGCTGGCCTGGATCATGGAGGGGGCTCCGGCGAAATCGAAACCGACAAATGAGGTGGCGAGTTGATGGCCGTCGAAATGGAGCGAGAAGGCCTCGGGGTTGACGAGCACGTTGCCGACACCCGCGTAAATGCGGGAAGCGGTGTGGCTCCAGGCGCCGGTGGCGAGGTCTTCGATGCGGGCGACGCGCCAAGGCTGAGGCGCCGGGGCGTTCTCGAGGGTGAAGCGGGCGCGCAGGGCGCGGCCTTCGTCAATACGAAGTTCGCCCAGTAGCTCGAAGCCGCCGAATGGTCCTTCGAAGCGGTGGCGCACGAGAACACTCCCCCCCTTCCCGCGCTCATGGGTGACGGCATTGAGCACGCTGGCGATGCCAGTCTCGTGGAGCGCGTCGCCGAGAACGGTCACGTGGAAACCACGGAAGGACAGGTTCTCGCCGTCCTGACCGCGGAACGCGACCTCGCCATCGAGCAAACCACGCGCGCCGAGGCGGAGTTGGACGTCATAGCGCTGGCCTTCGTTCGTGATGGCGCCCAGATTGATCGGTTCGGATGATAGAGGCGCCGGCTCAGTGGGAGGCGCCCCGGCGGAGACGACGGGATCGCCCCAGTAGGCCGAATCGCAGGTGGTGTCCTTGTTCGGCCCCGGGTGTACTTCGAGTTTCAAGGCAATGGCCTGCCCCGCAAAGGGCGTGAGGTCGACCTCGGCGTCTTGCCAAGTTTTCGCGTCGGAATGACGCTCGAAGAGGAGCGCGCCGGGTTCGCCCGGGGGCGTGTCGAACGGCGCAACGCGTACGCGGAAGGTGACTCCATCGCTGGGGGGCTCCTGGGCGGTGTTACGGCGGATGGCGGTGGCGAAACGGAGCCGAATGGGTGACACGTCGGGTAGACGGATGCCGTATTCGGCCGTGGTGGTTCCGGCGAGTCCCCCGAACCAGGGCGGATGCATCGAGAGGCTGCGGCGTGCGTCGGGGAAACTGGCCGCGTGGTGCTTCTCGACGGCTGCCCGCGTGCGTGCCGCCGACCCGCGCCACCCTACGGGCAAGGCGACGGGATCTTCGCCGAAGACTTGGACGACGGGCCGGTACATGGGTGACGAGAACAGCGACAGGGCGCTGTCGGCGGCAATCGGCGTCGGACGCCAGGTCATGCCGGTGTCCACGCGGGCGGCAAGAGGCAATTCGGCAAGAACGATGGCGATCGGATGGGCGACGTAGTGGCGGCTATCGACGTCGAAGGCGGCGGTGGCGTGGATGGGATAGTGGGCGTGGTGGCCGCCCGCGCCGACGGTGGCCGAGTAAACGCGCCGCGCACGGCCGTGCGCGGGAACCACAACGGGGCCGTCCGTCAACTCGCACGCGGGAGCGCCGCCGGGCTTGGATAGACGCCATTCGTCGATCACGCGCAGGCCGAGGGTAACTTCGAGGGGGCTGTCGCCGTTGTTCCGCAGGATGACGGCCACGGGAACGGGTGTGTCGATGGCTGTTATCTTGTCCGACACTTCGAGCCGGGCGGTCAGGGGCCCCGCCGTGTCCTCGGGCGGATCAAAAGCGGCGGCGGGGAATGCCGCGGCCGCGGCTATCGCCAGAACACAAGGAGTAAGAACCCGGAGGGCCCGGGTGTTGCGGTCGAACCGCTGCGTGGCCATGCGTTGTCTCCTCTCGATCGCCGGATGTGGAGGCGCTAGAGAGGCCACCATTCCGCAGTCCCCAGATTCCGCATTCGCACACTCGTTCAAGGAAACCGGGCCCCAAGGAACCCCATTCTACACGACTCCTTGCTGCCTTGACATTGAGGCCCGTGCAACGTTCATGTGTCTTGATGGCTCCGCCATGCGTGGGCCGCAAGGGCCACCACATGCAGTGCATCCTGACTTCCGTCGGCGATACCCTTCTCGAAATCGCCTTCAACGCGGGCCATCTGGTTCGTGACATGCGCAAGGCAGACCACGGCTTCTTGCCTTGCCTGGGCAAACGCGTAAAGAGCGGCGGCTTCCATCTCGACGGCCATTATGCCCAAGTCACGGCAGTGCGCAATGGCGCTCGCGGTTTCTCGGAACGGGGCATCGGTCGTCCACGTCGCCCCACGGTGCACTGCGACACGTGCGTGCAAGAACGCATCGCCCAGCATCGACAGAAGTTCTGGCGCGATAGGGCTGAAGTCGGCAGGGGGAACATAATGATAGCTCGTCCCCTCATCGCGCAGCGCCTTTTCAATGAGAACGAAATAGGGCGGATCGCCGATCCGGGCGATCTGCCCGGCTGACGTTACGCTAATGAGCAATTTACAGCCAGATGCGAACAGCTCTTCGGCAACAAGGACGGCAAAGGAGGCGCCCACTGCACACCCGACGATACCGAAGCGAGTATCCTCGTGCGTGAATGTATACAGGTCAGTGTGATAGCAAGCCCACCCGGCATCGCGCTCGATGCCATCGGTATGAACCAGCCAGCGCACGATGTCGCCGTCGGGGTCAAGCACACAGACGCGAGGAACCTGCACCCGCGCCAGGGTCTTCTGCCGCCTCGCCTCGCGAAGCAGATTCTCGGCGGTGAATACCGTTGGCTCCGCATAGTGTTTGTTCAGTACAATCGGTGGTGTTACCGCCATCGGACCATGCCTTTCGTTAGCGACTCGCAACAATGCCGAAATGGAAGGGGCAGCAATCCTGCAAATCGATGACTCGCGTGTTTTGGAACCCCGACGCCTCAATCCAGGCCTTGCACTGTTCGGGAGTTGGCCGGATTTCCAGGGAAGGGCCTCGCGGCGTTGGGATATCACTTCTCCAATGGATGACCGATAGCCTGCCGTTCGGGCCTAGGACGCGCTGGGCTTCTCTGAGAAGGCGGTCGGGGTGATCAATGTGTAGAAGATTGTAGATCATTGCGTGACTCTGACTCCCAGACCCGAGTCCCGTTCCATTGGCCATGAAATCTCGAGTTGCCGCAACGATATTCGCAATGCCCTCTCGCTTGGCCCTCATCTGAAGTTCTGCGATCAAGTCCGGTTCGATATCCAAGGCGCACACAGTGCCCGTTGCATGCCTGGCCGCAGGGAATGTGAATGTCCCATACCCACATCCAAATTCCACGGCATTGCCCCGACAGCCTGCTTCCCCGAACAGTTTTTCGATCACACATCCCGCATCAAAGAAACTGTTCCAGTAGTCCTCCTCAGGCATCCCACTTTCACGCCCCTTCATGCTCTTGTGCCAGCCGTCTGGCCAACGCCCTGTTCACAGATAGAGGCGCGGCTGACGATTTCGAAAAACCGTTCGAGCCGTCGTTCTTCTCGGGCTTCGAGCGGTTGGGTGACGAAGCCGGTGAGGGAGATGAACCGAACGTGCTTGCCTTGGGCGCACGCGCTGTGGCCGAGTGCGGTGGCGAGATGGGTCTTGCCGGCGCCGGGGTAGCCCATGAAAAGGATGTTCTCCAAGGTGTCAAGATCGCCGTCGCGCATCACGTGGCTGTGCCGGGGGCGCCGGCGAAGAGGGCGTCGAGGATAGCGCGCACTTCCTGAGTTTGCCGGTCCGTGCCGGTAAGTGGAGATTGTCCTTCGAGGTCGGCTTCGGCAATATCGGGGTCGAGGGAGAGTGTGCCGAGGAGGGGGAGTCCGTCGAGGTAGGGGGTGATGCGGTTAATGTCGAGGCCGGGCGGGATTTTGTTGACGACGACGCCGAGCCGGGGGACGTGGATTTCGCCCGCGAGGCGGCGGATGGTCTGGGCGGTCTGGAGGCTGCGTTGGCCGGGTTCGACGACGATGATCATCACGGTGACGGCTTGTGCGGTGGCCCGGCCGAGGTGTTCGATACCGGCTTCCATGTCGAGGATGACGACTTCGTCGGGGCGGAGAAGCAGGTGGGTTACGAGGGCTTTGAGTAGGGCGCTCTCGGGGCAAATGCAGCCGCTTCCGCCAGTGGACACGCCGCCGAGGGTCAGGAGGCGTACGCCGTTGACCTCGCGACTGAAGCGTTCGGGGAGATCGCGCACGTCGGGGTTGATTTTGAAGTAGGAACCGTACCCCTCCCGCGAGTCGGTGCGTTCTCGGATCAATTCGCGCATCTGGCTGATGGGCTTCGGGGCTTCGCCGGGCGCGAGACCCAGGGCGGACGCCAAGTTGGCATCGGGATCGGCATCAACGGCGATGACGGGGCGCCCTTCGTTGGCCAGTGTGCGCGCGAGCAGCGCGGCGAGCGTGGTTTTTCCCGTTCCGCCTTTGCCGGAGATAGCGATCTTCATGTGCGTATCCTTTTTTGGGTTTCGTAGCGGAAACATGCGGAAGGGGCCGCCCATTCCCACCGGCGTCTCCCGCCCCTTTCGTCATCCTGGCGACGTTGCGTGTTGTCCGCTGTACGTTCCCTTCGTTACATGCTTTTCTTGACTGATAACAGTGTTCAACGCCGGCGTATCCGCGGCGGAGTGACACCATACCTTGTCCACGTAGGAGAAACCTAACGCGGAGAGGCAAACCACTTGCATCAGGCAAGAGATCCTGGTGCGAAATCGCAATCAACTTGACATGGGGTTGGCGCTAATGTACAGTACCTCTGTTTGTCGCAAGAGTACAGTATCTCTATAGAGTTGGTCGAGAATATGGGTTTGATGGTGGTAACGCTGAAGCGCCGATGTGGCTTGGGGACCGTGTTCTTGAGTGGTTTCCCGATTCAAAAATCTTGGGACGCGAATATATCAAGGAAGTTTGGCGTTTAGGACACTAGTCGGCCTTTAGATCTGTCCAAACATTGGTGAATACCTCAATCAATCCAATCTCAGCAGGAGGATATGTGGTGTCGTCGAAGAAAGAGCGTAGCGTTGATCCGGCAGCCCAAGAGATTCTGGGTATCGCCGCGCAAGAGTCGCAGCAGGTGGCCTATGACCGCTACGAGGCCATGCAGCCACAGTGTGGGTACGGGCAACTGGGCATCTGCTGCCACAACTGCAACATGGGGCCTTGCCGCGTCGACCCGTTCGGCGACGGTCCCCAGGAGGGCATCTGCGGAGCGTCCGCGGACGTGATTGTGGCGCGCAACCTGGCGCGGCGGTCTGCCGTGGGCTCCGCGGCCCATTCCGATCACGGTCGCGACATTGTGCACCTGCTTCTGTCCACCGCCCGAGGAGAGTCTCAGGGCTATAGCATCAAGGGTGTAGTGAAGCTGCGGAAGCTGGCCCGGGAATGGGGCATAGGGATCGAGGACGCCACGTCGGCGCAACTGGCGGAGAAGGTGGCCGAGGCGGCCTTGGCGGAGTTCGGCAAGCAGGAAGGCGAACTTCGCTTCGTCGAGCGGGCTCCCCAGAAGGTGCGCGAGCGGTGGGAGCAGATGGGGGTGACGCCGGGCGGCGTGGACCGCGACATCGTGGGCGTGTTGCACAGCACGAACATGGGCGGCTCGAACGAGGCGTTACACCTCCTACGCAACTGCGTTCGCGCGGGTCTGGCCGACGGCTGGGGTGGCTCGATGATCGCCACGGAACTGAGCGATATCCTCCTGGGTGAGCCCCAACCTCTGGTATCCGAAGCTAACTTGGGCGTGTTGAAGGAAGACCATGTCAACATCCTCGTGCACGGTCACGAACCGGGCCTGTCCGACGCGCTTGTGACGGCGTCGCAGTCGCCGAAGGTGTTGGCGGCGTGCGAGAAAGCGGGGGCCAAGGGGCTCCAATTGGCCGGGATCTGCTGTACGGCCAACGAGATCCTGATGCGTCACGGCGTGCCCATCGCGGGGAATTTCCTGCACCAGGAGTTTGCCCTGGTGACTGGGGCCGTGGAGATGATGGTCGTCGACATCCAGTGCATTTTCCCCGCTCTCAAGGACTTGGCGAGGCACTACCACACCAAAGTGGTCAGCACGTCGCCCAAGGCCCATTTCGAGGGGTTCCAGCACATTGAGTTCGACGAGAGCAGAGCCCTCGACAGCGCCGAAGAGATCCTGCTGGCGGGCGTGGAGAACTTCGCGAACCGCGACCCGGAGAAGGTCCACATTCCGTCCGACAAGTCCCCCCTCGTTGCGGGGTTCACGACCGAAAGCATCTTCGATCACCTGGGCGGTCGCTACCGCCCGTCCTATCGCCCGCTGAACAACGGCATTATGGAGGGACGCTTGCGCGGCGTCGTGGGCGTCGTGGGGTGCAACACGGTCAAGCAGTGCCAGGACGAAGGCCATCTGGAGATGGTCAAGGAGCTTTTGCGGCACGATGTGCTCATCGTGCAGACCGGGTGCTCGGCCATTGCGTGCGGTAAGGCCGGCTTGCTCATGCCCGAAGCGGCGGACCTGTATGCCGGCCGGGGTCTCAAGGAGATCTGCGACGCAGTCGGTCTGCCGCCGTGTCTGCACCTTGGCTCGTGCGTGGACAACTCCCGCATCCTGACGGCGTGTATCGAAATCTGCCGCGAGGGCGGGTTGGGCGAGGACTTCGCGGACTTGCCGGTGGCCGGGGCCGCGCCCGAATGGATGAGCGACAAGGCCATCGCTATCGGGTTCTACGTGGTCGGTTCGGGCGTGTTCACCGTGACGGGCGACCCGTTGCCGGTGCTGGGCAGCCCGATGGTGAAGGAGTACCTGACCGATGGGATGGAGAAGGACTTCGGCGCTAAGTTCGCTTTCGAGAGTGACCCGGTCAAGGCGGCCCATCTCATCATCGACCATCTGGACAGCAAGCGCGAAGCTCTGCACCTTGACTCCATGATGTACGAACCCCGCCCCGTCGAGACCGTCGGCCAACCGTTGCAATTGGAGGCCGCCGAGGCGGTCGCGGCCGGCTAGCCGGTCGAGGGAACTACGGGAACAAGCGAGGTCGGAATCGTGAAGCATATGCTCGTTGTCAACGTAAGGAAGTGCTTGGGGTGTAAATCGTGCGAGGTGGCGTGCGCCGTTGAGCATTCGGAGTCTCGGGACTTGTTCACGGCTATTCAGGAAAAGCCCGCCCCGCGCACGCGAGTGCGCGTGGGCCAAGGCGAGGGGTTCGCCGTACCCCTGCAATGCCGTCATTGCGAAGACGCGCCGTGCATCAAGATCTGCCCGACGGCCGCCCTGTATCGCGCCGATGCCGACAGCCCCGTGGTGTTGAACCAGGACCAATGCATCGGCTGCAACTGGTGTGTGCTGGCGTGTCCGTTCGGCGTCATCTCGTTTGACGCCCAAGGCCGGACATTGCTCAAGTGCGACCAGTGCTTCGAGCGCGTTGAGCGCGGGGAACGTCCCGCGTGCGTCGAAGGCTGTCCTTCGGGCGCGTTGGCGTTCAAGACGGCCGACGAGGTGGTTGCCGGGAAACAGGCCGCTTCTTTGGTGCAAATTGAGGCCGGATTGGGCGGAGAGGACGCATGAGTGTAGTCACGCCGCCCGAGACAGACGCGGTCCTGGACGAGGTGCTTGGGCACTACCCGGCCGAGCCGGCGTCGCTGATCTCCGTGTTGCAGGACGTGCAGGGGGCGTTGAACTACCTGCCGCGGGAAGCGCTCGAGCGGATATCCTCCACATTAGGCGTGCCACGCAACCAGTCCTACCACGTGGCGACGTTTTTCAAGGCATTCACCCTCGAGCCCCGTGGCCAGCACACGATCAAGGTATGCATGGGCACGGCGTGCCACGTGCGCGGCGCGCCGCGGATCCTCGAGGAGTTGTCGCGGCAACTCGAGATCGGGCCCGGCGAAACGTCGGCGGACGGCGAGTTTACGCTCGAGACGGTGAATTGTGTCGGGGCCTGCGCGCTGGGTCCGGTAGTGGTGGTGGACGAGCACTGCTACAAGGCGTCGCCCGCGACGGTGGGGAAGCTGATCGCAAACGCCCGGGAGGGGATTGTCGAGGGGCCTTCGGTGGTTTTTCCGGAGGATTTCGGCGCGAAACCGTGTGCGTGTTCCCGGCTCGATTCGGGGACGGTGAGCATCTCTGTGTGCGGGGGGACGGGCTGCCAGGCGTACGGATGCGAGGTGGTGGCCTCGGCCGTCGAAGAGGCGCTTGACACGCTGGGTGTCCGGGACCGCGTGGCGTTTTACAAAACGGGGTGCCACGGTTTTTGCGAGCGTGGACCCATCGCGGTGATTCGTCCAGAACACGTTTTTTATCAGCACGTTCGGCCCGAAGACGTGGCCGAAATCGTGACCAAGACGGTGGTGGGCGGCGAGGTGATCGACCGCTTGCTGTACCGGGACCCCATCGAGGACAAGCCCGTCGTCAAAGAGAGCGAGATCCCGTTCTATGCGGGTCAGCAGCGGCTGATCTTTGGGGACAACGGCCTCATCTCGCCCGATAGAATCGACGATTACCTCAAGCGGGGCGGGTATGAGGGGTTGCGCAAAGCCCTGACGATGGAGCCCGAGGCCGTCATCGACGAGGTGACGCGGGCGGGATTGCGTGGGCGCGGAGGCGGCGGGTTCTTGACGGGCCGGAAATGGACGAGTTGCCGCAAGGCCCATGGCGAACCAAAATATGTGATTTGCAATGCGGACGAGGGCGATCCGGGTGCGTATATGGATCGCAGTCTGCTCGAGGGAAATCCGCACCGCGTACTCGAGGGGATGATCATCGGCGCCCACGCCATCGGGTCGAATGAAGGCTACGTGTACGTGCGCGACGAATATCCCCTGGCGGTCAAGAACATCAATGTGGCCATCGAACAGGCGCGCGAACGGGGTTTCCTGGGCGAGAACATCCTCGACAGCGGGTTCCGTTTCGACGTGCGGGTGGTGCGGGGTGGCGGCGCGTTCGTGTGCGGCGAATCGACGGCACTGATGACGTCGCTCGAGGGCCGGGCCGGGGAACCGCGGGCCAAGTACATCCACACGGTCGATAGCGGCCTGTGGGGGAAACCTTCGAATCTGAACAACGTCGAGACGTGGGCCAACGTACCGTTGATCATCAGCCAGGGCGCCGAGCAGTATGCCAAAGTGGGCACGGATGGCTCGAAGGGCACCAAGATCTTCTCGCTGGTAGGGAAGATCGTCAATACCGGCCTGGTCGAAGTGCCCATGGGCGTGACGCTGCGCCATATCATATTTGACATCGGGGGCGGGATCCCCGGCGGCAGAGGTTTCAAGGCGGTCCAGACCGGCGGTCCTTCGGGCGGCTGCCTCCCGGAATCGCTGCTGGATCTCGAGGTGGACTTCGACGAACTGACCAAAGCGGGTTCGATGATGGGGTCGGGCGGGATGATCGTTTTAGACGAGGATTCGTGCATGGTCGACGTGGCCAAGTACTTCCTCAACTTCCTGATGGAGGAGTCGTGCGGGAAGTGTGTGCCGTGCCGCGAGGGCGTGCGGCGGATGCACGACATCCTGGATCGAATGACGAAAGGGGAAGGGCGCGAGGGTGACATCGAACTGCTCGAGGAGCTTTCGGAGGCCGTGATTGACGGGTCGTTGTGCGCGCTAGGCGGCTCGGCGCCGAATCCGGTGCTGAGCACGCTACGGTACTTCCGTGAGGAGTACGAGGCGCATATCAACGAGCAGCGGTGCCCGGCCGGTGCGTGTAAGGCGCTGATCCTCTACGTCATCGACGCCGAGAAATGTACGGGATGCCGGGCGTGCGCGAAGAAGTGTCCAGTGGACGCCATCACTGGCGAGCTTAAAGGGCCGCATGAGATCGATTTCTCGAAGTGCATTAAGTGCGGTATCTGCAAAGATACGTGCAAGTTCGATTCTGTGATTATCGACGTGCAAAAGGACGCCGGGCGGATTGAAAAGGCCGTGAAGGTGGCCGTGGCGGAGAAGAAGAAGGCGCTGGCAGCAAAGCCTAAAGCGAAGCCCAAAGCAAAAGCAAAGCCCAAAAGAAAGCCCAAGGCCGGGAAGTGACCCGGCAAGAAGATAACGCAACCAGTAGGGAATGGTGGTAGGTGTCGGATCAGGCGAGTGAGAATAAGGAAATCCAGTTCACGCTGGACGGACAGTCCGTCTACGCGCGGCCCGGCGAGACGGTGTTGGGCGTAGCGAAGCGGATGGGGATCGAGATTCCGGCCCTGTGTCACCATGACGCGGTTTCCCCGTATGGGGCCTGCCGTTTGTGCGTGGTTGAAGTGTTCTGGGGCAAGCGCTCGAAACTGGTCACGTCGTGCATCTACACGCCGTGGGAGGGCGATGTCGTCGAGACCGGCAGCGACCGAGTGTGTCGGACGCGCCGAATGGTGCTTTCGCTGCTGTTGGCGCGTTGCCCGGAAGTCGAAACGCTCCAGGACATGGCACGCGAATATGGCGCGGCCGCGCCGTTTGACACGGCGGAGGAGGATGGCAGCGAGCGGTGCATTCTGTGCGGTCTGTGCGTGCGCGTGTGCGACGAAGTGGTGGGCCAACACGCCATCGGCCACGCGCATCGTGGCATGGAGCGGGCCATTTCCGCGCCGTTTGCGGACCGCTCCGACGACTGTATCGGGTGTGCCGCGTGCGTTTATATCTGCCCGACGGGGGCGTTGCATTATGAGGATGTCGACGGGCGGCGTACGATGGTGGAGCTTCAGACGGACGTGCCCCTTTTTCCCTGCCGGGTGTGCGGGGCGCATTTCGCGCCTGTGGAGCAGGTTGAACGGGTTCGCGAGTGTCTGAAACTCCCCGAGGCGCTCGCGGAGACGTGTCCGGACTGCCGAGGGCGTGAGATTAGAGGAATAATGGAAGAGGTCTTGGCCGTGCCGCGGTCGAAGGCCTAAACCTGGAACTAGCGTAAAACGAGGAACAGCAGCCATGAGTCGAGAAGTGATGTCGGCGGTAATCCGCGGCGCGAGAGGCTTTGTTCGGGAGGCCGAGGAGGCGCTCCAGGCCGCGCTTGAAGCCAAAGGGCCGGAGCAGGAAGTGGGCTTTCCGGGAACGGCGTTCTATTTGCCCATGGCGTGCGCCCTCATGGGTGTGGAAGCCAAGAAAGTGAAGGATCTGGAAGCCATCGTGGAACACTGCAAGTCTCTCGTCGGGATGGAGCCGACCGAGAAGATGTGGCTACCGTATCTGGGTCGTGGGCTGGACGGCGGCGTAGCGGCGCTATTGGCGCAGGAGGTAACCTGCGCCATTCGTTACCTGAACGAGGAGAAGATTGAGGCCGAACATACGGGCTTCATCTCCGACGCGATCCTGCGCGAACTGGGCATCCAGTTGGTGGATGGCCGCATGCCGGGCTTCGCTGCGATTCTCGGGCCTGCGCCGACGAACAAGATCGCCGTCGACACGGTGCGCGAACTCCAACAACGCAGCATACTCGCGTTCTTGCTGTGTAACACCGATGGCCGCTCCATGTACGACCAGCTTGTGGAAGAGGGCGTCGAAATGGGATGGAACACCTACATCGTTCCCGTCGGACGCGACACGACCTCGGCCATCTACGTACTCAACTGGGCCATGCGGGGCGCGTTGACTTTCGGTGGCCACAAGAAGGGCGATTACGAAAGCTGCCTGAGGTACTGCCGCGAGCGCATCTTCGCGTTCGGCCTGACCTTCGGTCCGATTCCGGACGACTGGTACGCTGTGGGCGCGGGGGCCATCGTCATGGGCTTCCCGGTGATCTCCGACCACGCTTCGACCCCCGAAGTGCGGCCCACGGGCGTGACGACCTATGAGGCTCTGATACGCGAAACCGACCACTCCAAGCTCGTGCCGAGGGCCATCGAGGTGCGTGGCGTGAAGGTCAAGGTCGAGGAAATCGATATCCCGGTGGCCTACGCGGCGGCCTTCGAGGGCGAGCGCGTGCGGCGCGAGGACATGCAGACCCAGTACGGCGGGAAGTACTCCAATGCGGTCGAGTTTCTGCGCAGCCGGGAATCCGACGAGGTGGAAGACGGCCGCGTCGAGGTGATCGGTCCGGATCTCGATGAGGCGAGTCCGGACGTGTCGTTGGATCTTGGCATTCTCATCGAGGTGGCGGGACGCAAGATGCGGCCCGATTTCGAGGGTATCCTGGAGCGTCAGCTCCATCGCTATTTGAACAACGCCATGGGCGTGATGCACATTGCCCAGCGCGACCAACTCTGGTTGCGCGTCAGCAAGGACGCCTGCGAGGCCGGGTTCCGCCTCAAGCATCTGGGCACGATTCTGCACGCCAAGTTCCTGGAGGAGTACGGAGGAATCGTCGACAAAGTTCAGGTGACGGTCTACACGGAGGCCGACAAAGTGGCGCAGTTGCTCCAAGAAGCCGGTCCGGCGTTCGACGCGCGTGATGCCCGCGTCCGCGGCATGACGGACGAGTCCGTCGACACGTTCTATTCGTGCACCATTTGTCAGTCATACGCGCCCAATCACGTGTGCGTCATCACCCCGGAGCGCCTGGGCTTGTGCGGCGCCTACAATTGGCTGGATGGCCAGGCGTCTCACGAGATCAATCCCACCGGTCCGAACCAGCCCATCAAGAAGGGCCAACCGATCGATCCCAAGCGGGGTGAGTGGAAGGGCGTCAACGATTTCGTCTACGCGCATTCGAACCGGGCCACGGAGCAGTTCTCGGCGTATTCGCTCATGGAGAACCCGATGACGTCGTGTGGGTGCTTCGAGGTCATCGTGGCGATCCTGCCCGAGTGCAACGGGGTGATCGGCGTAAGTCGTGAATATCAGGGCGAGACGCCCATCGGTATGCCTTTCAGCACCTTGGCGGGGTCCGTGGGCGGAGGGGCGCAGACCCCTGGTTTTGTCGGCGTGGGCCGGCTGTATCTGAGTTCGCGGAAGTTTGTGTCCGCGGAAGGCGGGTTGCCGCGCTTGGTGTGGCTGCCCAAGGAACTCAAGGAAGCGATTCGCCCTCAGCTCGAAGCGCGGGCGAAGGAGATGGGATTCGAGAACTTCGTGGACAAGATCGCGGACGAGACCATCGCCACGGACAGCGACGGCGTGATGGCCTTCCTGGAGAAAGTTGAACATCCGGCGTTTACCCTCGACCCGCTCATGTAGCGTAGGCACGTCGCCATCCCGGGACGGGATAGGAGAAGGAGACCAGATCCATGGCGCTATCGGGACTCGATATTTACAAACATCTGCCCAAGGAAAACTGTAAGGAGTGTGGCCTGGCCACATGTCTGGCGTTCGCGATGAAAGTGGCCGGCGGTCAGGCGACGCTGGACGCGTGTCCGCGGCTCGACGACGGCGCGAAAGCTGCCTTGGGCGAGGCCAGTGCGCCTCCGCAGCAATTGGTCACCATCGGTTCGGGCGACCATGCCGTCAAGATTGGGCAGGAAACGGTGCTGTTCCGTCACGATGACAAGTTCTACCACCCGTGCGCCGTGGCGATCTGCGTGGACGACACGCTGGACGGCGACGCGATGGGCGAGCGGTGCAAAGCCATCGGCGCGCTGTCGTTCGACCGAATGGGTACCACTTCGGCGGTCGGGTTGCTCGCCTTGCACAACACGTCGGGCGACGTCCAGCGCTTTGCTCAAGCCGCCAAGGCGGCCGCGGTGGCGTCGGACAAGCCCCTGGTGCTGATATCACCTGACGCGGACGCGTTGCGCGCGGCAGGCGAGGCGACGGCCGATGGACGCCCGTTGCTTTGGATCAAGGATGCCGTCGAGAATGGAGACGCAGCCATCGCGGTGGCCAAGGATCTCTCCCTGCCGCTTTGTCTTGAAGCGCCTGACTTCGATTCACTGGCGGCGCTGGCGGAGAAGGCCCGCGACGCCGGTCTCAAGGAGCTGGTGCTGTCGCCGGGACCGGTTGGCGCCGCCGAGGGACTGAGTTTCCTGAGCCAGAGCCGGCGTGCGGCCATCGAGAAGAAGTTCCGCCCCATGGGGTTCCCCGTGGCCATGGTGGCCATGGGCGAGGATCCTGTGGAAACGACCGTGGACGCATGTTGGTATACCCTGAAATACGCGGGTATCATCGTGACGAACCTGTCCAGCCCCGAGCAGTTGCTCGCCGTGCTGACTACGCGCCAGGACATCTACACCAATCCCCAGGTCCCGGTGCAGGTTGAGCCGGGGCTGCACACCATCGGCGATCCCGGCGCCGACGCGCCCGTGCTGGTCACCACCAACTTCGCCCTTTCGTACTACTCGGTGGAGTCGGAGGTCGAGTCTTCGCGCATTCCGGCCTACGTGCTGGCGGTGGACACGGAGGGCACGAGCGTGTTGACGGCGTGGGCCGCTGAGAAACTTACGGCGGCCACGATCACCGAAGCGTTGACTCAGTGTGGCGTGGGCGGCAAGATTGACCACAAGAAGCTCATTCTCCCCGGGCTTGTGGCCGTCCTGAGCGGGTCCGTTGCCGATGAATCGGGCTGGGAGATCCTCGTCGGGCCTCGGGAGGCCTCCGGCATTGTGTCTTATCTGAAGAACCAGTGGAAACCCTGAATGTGACGAATAGCGGCCAGGATAGGACGTGCACCGTATCGTTTGCGCCGTCGGGTTCGAAGGCGGAAGTGCCGATTGGGGTCACTATTTTGGCCGCCGCGCGTGAAGCGGGCGTGTACGTGGAGAACCTGTGCGGCGGCGAAGGCGTGTGCGGTAAGTGCCGCGTTATTGTGCGTAGCGGCATCGTGCGGGGTGAGACCACCAACTACCTGACCCGTGAGGAGATCAAGGAAGGTTACGTCCTGGCGTGCGAAGGCCGCGTGGGCGGCGATCTGCTGGTCGACGTGCCCCCTGAATCGCAGTTGTACGGCCGCGTTCGCGAGCCCGACATCGCCGAGTTGCGTCTGAAGCAGCGCACGGTTCTTGAACGGCAACCGGCGAAGCTCGATCCTCCCGTCAATAAGTACCATTTCACGGTGCCGCCGGCGACACTCGAGAACAGCCGGGCCGACATGGAGCGGCTCGAGCATGAGTTGCGTAAGGTGAATGGGGGAGGCCACTACCAGGCGGGACTGAAGGTGGGGCAGCGGCTTCCCGGTGCGATCCGGGCGTCCAACGGCGAGGTGACGGTCACGGTGGCCCATCGTGGGGCGCTCAACGAGATCGTGGACGTTGTCGGCGGCGACCGGAGTAAGCCGAACTTGGCGGTTGCGGTGGATGTGGGCACAACGTCGGTTATTGCCCATCTCGTGGAAGTTTCGACGGGACAGACCCTGGGTACGGACGCCAAGTACAACTCGCAGGCCGCCTACGGGGCGGATGTGTTGCGCCGCATCATCCATTGTACGGAACATCCCGATGGGCTGGCGCAACTGCACGCGATGGTGACGGACGACATCAACATCCTGATCCAGGAGTTGCTCAACAAGTTCCGGCTGAGCAAGAACTACGTTACCCAAGTCGTGATAGCGGGGAACACGACGATCTTGCATACGGTTCTCGGGCTGAATCCCGAGTGGATCCGGCGCGAGCCCTATGTGGGCGTGACCTATTCGCCGCCGCCGTTCCGCGCGGCGGAACTGGGCATCACGATCAGCCCGCGCGGGCTGGTCTACAGCATGCCGTGCGTCAGTTCTTTCGTGGGTGGCGACATCACGGCCGGCGTGCTGGCCACGGGGCTGCACGAGTCGGACGCGCCCCGCATGCTGATCGACATCGGCACGAACGGCGAGATTGTCATCGGCAACAAAGACTGGATGGTCTGTGCCAGTGCCTCGGCCGGACCCGCCTTCGAGGGCGGGGAAACGCGCGACGGCATGCGGGCCACGCGCGGCGCCATCGACCATCTCCGCGGTTGGCGCGTGGGCCATCCGTTCACCTTTTCGACCGTGGGCGACGAGGCTCCGTGTGGCCTGTGTGGCACTGCTTACGTGGACTTGCTGGTGCAGATGCTGCGTTTGGGCGTCATGGACAAGACGGGGCGCATTAACACAGATAACGGCGTCGACCGCATTCGCAAGGGCGTGGATGACGTTCTGGAGTTTGTCGTGCTCGAAGCGGGCGAGAAGGGCGCGACGCGCCAACTGGCCATCACGCAGAACGATATCGCCAATCTGCTGCGCGCCAAAGCCGCAGTGTACGCCGCTACGAAGGTGTTGCTCAATTCTCTGGGGCTTCAGATGTCGGACCTGAAGGAAATACTGGTGGCGGGCGCCTTCGGGAACTTCCTCGATCTGGAGAACGCCGTGGCGATTGGCCTATTGCCCGACGTGCCCGGCGAGCGGCTTCGATTCGTGGGCAACGCTTGCATCATCGGTGCGAAAATGGCCGCATTGAGCCGGGAACGCTATGACGAGGCACAACAAATCGCCAACGCCATGACGTATTTCGAACTGAGCACCGACCCGACGTTCATGGAAGCGTTCACGTCGGCATGTTTTTTCCCCCACACGAACATCGAGGAGTTTCCCTCGGTCATGGCGACGATGTCATAGGAGCAAGGCGAGCACATGGCGTTTTTGGCAGCAGTAACTGGAAAAGGCGGCGTGGGCAAGACGACGTTCACGGCCGCTTTGGTGCGGCTCCTGATCGAGCGGGGTGTGCGGCCGGTTCTCGCGGTGGACGCGGATCCGAACAGCTCGCTGGGGCCGTTGCTGGGGCTTCCCCCCGCCACGACGATTAGCGATATCCGCCAGGAGTTGCTCGAAGAGAAGATGAACGTGACGGAGATCTCGAAGGAACGCATCCTCGAGATGAAGCTCGAAGACTGCATCCAGGAGGCGGACGGCTTCGATCTACTGACGATGGGACGGCCGGAGGGTCCCCATTGCTATTGCTACGTGAATAGCCTGTTGCGCGGAGCCATGGCGAAACTGGAGTCCAACTATCGGGCAACGGTGGTGGACAACGAAGCGGGCATGGAACACTTGTCACGCATGAACACGAGTCGCGTGGATTGCCTGGCCGTCGTGTGCGAGCCCACGGCGGTGAGCGCGCGTGCGGCGAGCCGGATCATGGACCTTGCGGGCTCGCTCCCCGTGGATGTGGGCCGCAAGGTGCTGGTGTGGAACAAGGTGGGACCGAAGGGCATTTCGGACACGGCCCGCGGCATGCTATCGGAAGCCGCTTTCGACGACGTGCTCTCGCTGCCGTCGGACGATGCGATAGCGGAATTGTCGGTTGAAGAACGAAGTGTCATGGAAATCACGTTACCGGAGCCTTTTCGCGGGCTGTTGGATGCCTGCATGCCCGGGGCGCCAACCAAGTAGCGCATACGGAGAGATGGAGGAATCATGAACATTCAGGACACGGCACAGTCGTGGAGCGCATCCATCAATGAGTTGACCCTCGGCGCAACGTCAGCCGAGGGTGGCACCCGGGCGAAGACCGTCACGATCGGGGGAGGCAAGTGCATCCCCTGGCTGGCGTATGAAGGCAGCGTGGGCCACCGCCCGGCCATCGCGGTCGAGGTGTGGGACGCTGGGATGGGTGCCTGGCCCGCCGCCTTGCTCGAACAGTACGGGGACGCGACGTCCGACGCCGCGACTTGGGCGAAAAAGGCCGTGGAGTTGGGCGCGGACATCGTGGCGTTGCGCCTCATGGGCACGCACCCCGACATGGGTGATGCCAGCCCCGATGAGGCCGCGGCAACGGTGAAGGCGGTGCTCGATGCCGTCGATGTTCCCCTGATCGTGTGGGGATGCGACGTGGAGGAGAAGGACAACACCGTCCTGCCCAAATGCTGCGAGGCGGCCAAGGGCGAGAATTGCCTGTTCGGGACGATCAAGGAGAAGAACTACCGGACGCTGGTAGCTTCGTGTCTGGCGGATGGGCATAAGCTCATCGCCGAGTCGCCTCTCGACATCAATATCGCCAAGCAGGTCAACATCCTGGCCCATGACGTGGGATTCCCGCTCGAAAACCTGGTGATCTTTCCCACCACGGCTGCGTTGGGATACGGACTCGAGTACGTCTTCAGCATCATGGAGCGAGGGCGGTTGGCGGCGTTGGGCGGCGACCCGTTGCTGCAACAGCCGGTGCTGTGCGATGTGGGGTTGCAGGCCTGGCGCGCGAAGGAGGCGGTGGCCTCGGAGGAAGCCCTTCCGGGGTTCGGTCCAGCGGCCGAACGTGGCCCGCTTTGGGAAACCATCTCGGCGACCAACTACCTGCAGGCCGGCGCCGACATTCTTGTTCTCAGACATCCCGCGGCCATCACGACGACGCGCGATGCCATTGACCGGTTAGTGGAGGGAGCGGCCGCCTTGGCCGTCTAGGCCGTACATAGGCGAACGATAAGGAGAGAAGTATCATGCACGTCATCGGCGAGCGTTTGAATGGTATGTTCAAGGATGTCCGCAAGGCTCTGGAGGAGCAGGATGTGGCGGCGATCCAGGATCTGGCCAAGGCCCAAGTGAACGCGGGCGCGGGCATTCTGGACCTGAACGTGGGACCGGCCAAGGTCGATCCCCTCGAGGGGATGCGGTGGCTCATCGAAACGGCGGCGGCCGCGACGGAGGTTCCCCTTGCCATCGACAATCCCAAGTGGGAGATCCAGAAGGCGGTGGTCCCTATGTTGGGCGACCGCGCTATCATCAACTCCTGCAAGGCCGACGAGGAAGAACTGGACAAATACATGGCCCTGGCGGTCGAAAACAACGCGGGCTTGGTGGCCCTGACCATCGACAAGCAAGGCGTTCCGTCGGACGTGGATCGCCGGGTGGAGTTGGGCGCGCAGATCGGCGCGAAGGCTATGGAAGCCGGCCTTCCCATGGACAAGCTCTACATTGACCCGATCATCTTGCCGGTCAACGTGGCGCCCAAACAGCCCGAGAACGTGCTCGCGGCCCTCGAACAGTTGAAGATGCTGAGCGATCCGCCACCGCACTTTGTCTTGGGGCTGTCGAATGTCTCCCAAGGCTGCAACCATCGCAGTTTGATCAACCGCATTTACCTGGTCATGGCCATGTCGGCGGGGTTGGACTCAGCCATCATGGACCCGACGGACAAGGATCTGATGGACGCAGTGATTACAACGGAATTGCTGCAAGAGAAGATGATCTACTGCGACTCCTTCCTCGACGCGCAGCGCATGCGTGGATAAGGCGGCTGAGCGCGGCTGAGCGTTTCTCGGGAGGAAGTGCAACGATGAATAACCTACGCTGTCCTGGACGCAAGGCCAATGAGGCCTTGGATACGGTGGAGATTCCCTGTCCCGCGTGTGGCGCACAGGTGGAGATCTTCGGCGACGAGGCCCGTGTGCACTGCCGGTGTGGGGAATGGGTGACGCGCGATGCGGTGCCGTCCTGTGCGGAATGGTGCCCTGAAGCGGAAGCGTGCTTCGGGGCCATCGGCGGGTTCAAGCGGCCTGCCGGCGCAAGTGCCCGTGCGGGCCACCAGGAGGAACAACTCGAACGGTTTCGCGCATTGCAAAAACGGATTCGAGACGCCTTGTCACAGTGTTCCCGGCCCGACTTGAAAGAGCGGGGTACCACCCCGGAATCCGTCGGAACGGAAGAAAGCGATGAAGACTCCTGAAAAGCAGGAGAACTACCAGGTGGCTTTTGCCCGCGCCCTTGAAGGAGCGCGGGCGCGCTCTTCCGACGACTTGGCCGCGCTTGGCGTTGTCGCGGACGGCGACGGCGTTCCGTGCCTTCCCGTGCTGGACGCCGTTCTTGCCGTGGACCTGAGAGAGGGAAACGTCCGCTTGGCGGATGGGTCTTGCGAAGTCGGCATTGCGTGGCAGATCCTGGTGCTTCATTATCTGGAAGGCGCCGTTCCATGGCCCCCGGTGGCACGATGGATGGGCTTTGCCGATTTTATCGACGCGCGCGGCTATGAATCGGTGCACCGCGGCCGCGTGCTGGCACGGCTTTGCGCAACGGCGGGGCGCGACCGGGACACGTTCCTGTCGGCAAGCCGGAGGCTGAAGGGTCAGGCCATCGATTGGGGAGACGAGGGTTTCGAATTCGCGGTCTTTCCACGCGTTTCGCTGCGCGTCGCCTGGTACGACGGAGATGACGAGTTCCCACCCAATGCGTCCCTCGCCTTTCCCGACAACATCCTGTCGTTTTTTCCCGTGGAGGATGTCGTTGTCGTTTCGGAGCGACTCGTTAGCCGGTTGCAGGGGAAGGGCTGGTAGAGGGCAGAAGAAGGACTTATCGCTCGCCTTGACCCAGAGTAGGCGGCATGCTACCGTGCTGTAGATTCGAGGGGCGGCGGTCGCTCCCCAAAAGACAGGGCGCTACTGTCAGGCGGAAAAGGGGCTCCATGACTCAATCGGGATCCGGCCCCAAAGGCTACTATGGCTGGCGCATTGTCGCTCTCATGTTCTTCACCTTGTTCTTCACGGCGGGCCACGGCTTCTACACGTTTTCGGTGTACCTGCCTCGTCTCATCGAAACCCTCGAGTGTGACGTGTTCTCGGCGACCATTGCGATCGCTGTGTGGGCCGTCGTGGTAGGCTTGTCCTCGCCCTTCGTCGGGGTCTTCATGCAACGATTCGGCGCTCGGAAAGTGCTGATAACGGCCACCGCGGCCGCCGGAGCCGTAGCCTTCCTCATGTCCTTTGTCACAGCCCTCTGGCACCTTTACGCAATCATGGCGCTGTCGGGCGTTGCAGTGGCCGCATCCACACTCGTACCCGCCCAGACCATCGTCACCGTGTGGTTCCGCAAGTATCGCGGGCGCGCCATGGCCCTGACGTTGATGGGCATCGGCTTGGGCGGTCTCCTGTTGCCACCCGCCACCTCGTACCTCATCGCTCATTTCGGCTGGCGCGGCGCGTACCGCGGCATGGGCCTGCTTTTCTACATTGTCGTGCTCCCTCCACTTGCACTGCTCCTACGCAACCGCCCCTCTGACGTTGGCCAGATGCCAGACGGTCTGGCGCTGGAGAAAGAGGAGGACGCCACAGCCCACGTGCCGTCCGGCGTATCGGCACAGCGCGCCGTTCGCTCGATGGCGTTCTGGCTTATTTCGGGCATTTATGTTCTTCAACTCTATGCGATGTCCGCCATCGCCATGAACACCCAGGTCTTCGCCGAACACCAAGGATTCTCGGTGATGGCGGCTCCTTTGTTCATGGCTTTCGCGCTCGGCGTCACCTTGCCGGGCAGGTTCATCACGGGCGTACTGTGCGATCGTTTCAGTCCCAAGGGACTCATGGCTATCACTGGCCTGTTTATGGCGGCCGGCCCGCTCGTCCTCGAGGTGTGCGTAATCAAACTCGGTTGGACCGATTTTCGCGCCATCGGCGTATTCGCATTGTTGCAGGGCGGTGCGATCGCCATGAACGCCGTCGTGCTGCCGGTCCTGATAGGCCGCTGCTTTGGGGAACGCGAATTCAGCAAGATTATGGGCTTGATCATGGTCGGCTTTGCGGTAGGCATTCTATTGGGGCCTACCTCCGCCGGACGGATCTTCGACAAAACAGGTAGCTATGAAATCGCCTTCTTCGTCTGCGCCGCATGCGCCCTCCTATCCGTCCTACTCGCCCTGCTCATCCGGCCCAATGCCCTGCATGCCGAGTTCCAGACGGCCCAAGCGCCGGACTGAGCCGCCGCATGCGCCGTGGACACGCCCTCACTGCCATCGCTGTGTGGCTGGCCGTAATGACCCTCGCCAATTCGAGCTGCCTGTCGCCATCGAGAAACAGCGTTATTGGAGCAGAGAAGATGAATAGCCCCATCCCCGACAAGACGGTTGTACTCACCTTCGACGATGCCGTGAAATCGCACGTGGCCTTCGTGGCGCCGTTGTTGAAGAAGCATGGCTTTGGGGCGACGTTCTTCGTGTGCAACGCGTGGATGGACGACACGGAGCATTTCATGTCGTGGGAGGACGCGGCCGCGCTGCACGCGATGGGCTTCGAGATCGGCAACCACTCTTGGACGCACGCAGGCTTCGTCACCGCGCAGGACGCCGAGAAGCTGCGGGGCGAACTGGCTCAGGTAGAAGAAGCCCTCGCCGCCGTGGGGGTGCCGCGCCCGGTGAGCTTCGGGTGGCCGGGCAACGGCTTTGGCCCCGAGCCGCTCGCCGTTCTACGCGAAAAGGGCTACCAATTCGCGCGGCGCGGCATGCAGCCCGAGCAACCCTACGGCGAGATCCGACTGGGCCCGCTGTACGACGTTACGCGACACGACCCGCTCCTCATCCCGACTTCGGGCGACGCGTATCCCGAATGGACGCTGGAACACTTCAAGAAAGTCGTCGACCGCGCCAGGGACGGCCGGATCGCCATCGTTCAGTTCCACGGCGTGCCCGACATCGCCCATCCCTGGGTCCACACGCCGCCCGAGCAGTTCCGCAAGTACGTCCAATACCTCGCGGACGGCGGCTTCCACGTGATCGCTCTGCGCGAAGTCGGCCGCTACCTCCCCGCCGCCGGCGAGATCGACGACCCCATGGCCCGCCGGCGCTGGCCGGAGAAATAGTCGGCTCCGACCCCCGGCAAGCTTTGGGGCTCGTTCCCACGGGGGTTCGTGCCGCCC
>JAACEL010000337.1 GCA_011682535.1 Nitrospiraceae bacterium
CTCAGGGCGGAAGAAGGGGCTCGCAAATTGAAGAGCCTCCGCAGTTGGACAATTCGATGCTGGACCGCGATTTCAGTTGCCGTGTGAGTTACGACTACCTCGGCGCCTACACCCTACAGCCCATTGCCCTGCCTCCCCCGCCGCACACAATCCCCAAGGAACCAATTCTCTGGGACATGGCCCTCCCCGAGGTACGTTCGTATGGGTGGGGAAGGCCGTCCATGGCGTACAACCATGTTCCGGGTGGCGGCAATGTGCTCTGGCTCGACGGTTCCGTGTCATTCCTCAAGCACGAAGACTGGGCGGGAATCAACCTGCCCGCCATCCCCCAGGGAATCGCCTACGAATGGCCCTACACGGCGCCGGAGCCCAAAAAGCCCACCGAGGTAGACCGCGAAGCGGCCGCCAAGATCCTGAAAAACTTTTCCGGCAAGCGTTCGCTTGGAAGAGCCGTCAAGACCAAGCCGTAGTCCGGCATACCCAAACCCCTCCTGGTGTGAGGCAGGCATTCTGCCTGCCAATCCGCAGGCTGGATGCCTGCGCCACATTCATTACTCGTAAGCGTTCACGTACGGCTGCGATAGCCCAACGCAGAGGCGCTGAGACCGAGGAGTTTCGCGGAGCTAGGCCATTCACAATGGGTGCTGCTCTGCTATTGCCGCTTGGACAGGAGCTACGCATCATCCAAAGCGTAGGGTGGGTGCAGCGAAGCGAAACGCACCGACCCTCAGGAGAACGGTGGGTTCCGCTTCACTGCACCCACCCTACGGGCTTGTCATCTCGACCGCAGGGAGAGATCTCGCCCCACTCCTCGCCAAGTCTCTCCACTGGATCGCCACGTAGACGAAATACCGATATTTTCCGTGGCAAGAGATTTCTCCCTTCGGTCGAAATGACAAGTTATGCGCAAGTTATACTTCCAGTCCTGGATTCCCGCTTTCGCGGCCTGTCGCTTTTCTCGTTTTCCACGGTCCCCCGTGGGAACGTCCAATGGGTTCACCCGGCGTTCTTGTATTCCGCGATAGTCTTGCTATCATTGCCCGAGAGAAGCACAACAAGCATAGGGGAGTGGGGGCGTCCCGCCCCCCTGTAGGGCGAGACGCCCTACCTCTCTTAGAAACCCGTTCTTGCACGTTGACTATGAGTCGATACGCTGGAAACCCGCCTCACATCCATTACTCCTCCCGGTATTCTCCGATGATGATGCCGCGCATTCGAACTTCCCGGGGCGGTTGGTGTCTAATGATACTGAAGATGAGAAGGCGGCCGCCGCAGCCGCCAGCGAAGTAGACGCTGGAGTCCGTCAACGCAGTGGTACTGCTGAGAGAAGCGAGAGAACGTTCCGACGCGCGGCTGGTCGACGACTGCCGTGAGGGTGACGCGTCTGCCTTCGACGAGATCGTCCGGCGGTACAAGGACCGGGTCTACAACGTGGTGTACCGGTTTCTGGGCAACCATGAGGACGCGTTGGATGTGTCGCAGGAAGCGTTCGTGCAGGCCTATCGCGGTGTCGACGGGTTCCGTGGCGGATCGCAGGTGTACACGTGGCTGTACAGCATCGCGGCCAACCTGGCGCGGAACCGGCTGCGTGACTCGACCCGCAAGGGCCGCAACATGGGAACGTCGTTGGAGGCGATGGTGACCACCCCTGCGGTGAACGCGCGCCGGACTCCCCGGGCGGAGGCCGAAGGGCATGAACTGGATGAGACGCTCCAAGCATGCCTGAACGAGTTGCCCGAACACTACCGCATGGCGTTCGTGCTGCGGACGTTCGACGATTTGAGCTATGACGAAATCGCAAAGACGCTTGATTGCCCGAAGGGCACGGTGAAGTCGCGCATCAATAAGGCGCGCAGCCTGCTTCGAGAGCGTCTCGAAGCGCTTTCGTTGGTGTGAGGTGGAATGATGGATTGTGCTGAAGTACGCGAGGAATTCTCGGCGTTGCTCGACGGCGAGCTGGACAAGGAAACGCGCACGGCCCTCGAAGAGCATCTGGCCGGGTGCGCGGATTGTCTGCGCGAACTCGACCGGCTGAAGCAGGTCGACGCGACTTTCCGCCGGCTCGCCCCCAAACAAGCTCCCGAGGACTTCGATGAGCGCATCCGCGCGGCTGTACAGCCGAACATCGTGAGTTTCCGCCCGCCGCGTTTGGCGCGCAAGCGCGTGTGGCCCCTGGTGGCCTCGGCGGCGGGTCTGTTGATCGTCCTGGGCGTGTCGGTCGTTCAGATGCGGCGCGAACCTAAGCGCTTTGAGATGGCTTCCGCCCAGCCTGCGCCCGAAGAAAAGGTTCTCGCGAACGATCTCGACCTGCTCCTGGAGGCCGAAGCTTCCGCAGGTGCTGCGCCGATGAGGAAGGGAATGGCCGCGGACGAGGCAGCTTTCGGTGGCGAACCGGAAGCGCAGGAGAACGTGCCGGCCGCGCCCGGCGCCATCGCCGCGGGCCACGCGAGCGCCAGCGAGGGAGGACGTACCCGGATGCGGGCCACGACGCCTGAACCCGCCGCGATGAGCGATGATCTCTCCCATGGGAAGCAGGCGCCGCCTGAACCGTCGATGGAATTGGATATCGCGGCGGAGCACGTCTTGCCTATGATCGCTCCGGATGCCGCTCCGCCGCTCTTGCACTCGGCCCCCGTGATGGAAGCCACGCCCCGGGCGCTTTCACCGGCTCGTCCCCCCGCCCAGATCGCGGCCAAACGCGAAATGCCCGCACCGGCCCCCCGGCCAAAGGCTGCGTCGCGGGACAAAGACCAGCCCGCGCCGACGGTCCGAGAGGCCGCGGGCCGGACATTCGAATGGCGCGATGGCACGTGGTATGAGGAAGGTTACCGCCCCGAATCGGACGCCGACGATCTCGTCACGCTGGTGCGAGGATCCGCTCAGTTCGAGGAACTCGTCAAAGAGTATCCCAAAATCGCCGACTTCGCCGGGGTTGGCGAACGCGTCGTGTTCCGGTTCCAGCGCAAGTGGTGGGCGGTGGGCGCCGCGTAGCGGCGCCTCGGCACATTTGCCTTTGGCAAATCTGCATGACGTCGGTCCGGTGTAGCGGCGCCTCGGCACATTTGCCTTCGGCAAATCTGCATGACGTCGGTCCGGTGTAACGGCGCCTCGGCACATTTGCCTTTGGCAAATCTGCATGACGTCGGTCCGGCGTAGCGGCGCCTCGGCACATTTGCCTTCGGCAAATTTTACACGGTCACATATCCCCGCTGTAGTCGTTGGCTTCGCCTCTTGTTGCGCGAAGCGCTCCCCGCTTTTCTTTGCTTCTTTCTTTTCTCGTGAAAAGAAAGAAGATACACTGTGCGGCATGAGCAAACCGCACAACGACGACAGGGCATCGCGCAACCTGTTCGGCGCGTTTGGGGGCGTGTTCACGCCGTGCATCCTCACCATTCTCGGCGTGATCATGTTCATGCGCTCGAACTTCGTCATCGGTGAGGCCGGCATTCTCGGCGCGGTCGCCATCCTTCTCATCGCCAAGTCCATCACGCTGTTCACCGCGTTGTCCGCCAGCGCCATCGCCACCAACATGCAGGTGCGCGGCGGCGGCGCCTACTTCCTCATCTCGCGTGTGCTCGGGCCCGAATTCGGCGGCGCCATCGGCATCGTCCTGTTCCTCGCCCAAGCCGTGTCGGCGCCGTTCTATGTGCTCGGGTTCACCGAGGCGCTCGTGCAGACCATACCGGCTCTCGCCCCGCACTATGCCGCCATCGCGTTCGGCACGGCCGGCGCCTTGTTCATCGTAGCCTACATCGGCGCGGGTTGGGCCATCAAGGTTCAGTACGGCATCATGGCGATTCTGGCGGTGTCGATCATGGCATTCATGGGCGGTGCGCTGACACGGTTCTCGCCCGAGACCTTCAGCACAAACTGGCTGAGCGGCTACACGTTGCTCCACGCCAACAATCCCAACGGCGGCGCCTATTCGTTCTGGATGGTGTTCGCCATCTACTTCCCCGCCGTCACCGGCATCATGGCGGGCATCAACATGTCGGGCGACCTCAAAGATCCCTCCCGCGCCATCCCGCGCGGCATATTGGGGGCGATTGGCGTGGGCTTCCTGATCTATCTCGCCCAGATTTTCATCTCAGGCGGCGCCTTCGAGCGCGCCGACCTGCTCGAGCGTCCGTATCTTGTACTAAAAGAACACGCGCTCTTCGGCGCCGGGTTCATCGTAGCCGCCGGCATGTTCGCCGCCACGTTGTCCAGCGCGCTGGGTAGTTTCCTCGGCGCGCCGCGCGTGTTGCAGGCCGTCGGACGAGACCGGATCATGCCGGCGCTCCAGGCCTTCGCCAAAGGCACGGCCCAGGGTGACGAACCCCGCCGCGCGATGCTGGCGACCGGCGCAATCACCGCGACCGTACTCCTGTGGGCAGTCACGGCCAAAGGCAACGCCCTCGACCTAGTCGCGGGCATCATCACCATGTTCTTCCTCTACACCTATGGCATGCTCAACATCGCCGCCTTCCTCGAAGCCGTCACGGGCAATCCGTCGTTCCGGCCGAGGTTCCGTTTCTTCCACTGGGCCACCGGGCTGGCCGGCGGACTGGGTTGTGCGGCCGTCGCGTTTGTCATCGACGCGCGCCAAGCCACCGCCGCCATCATCCTGCTGGCCCTTATCGTGTGGTACATCAAGGCCCGCGAGTTGCGCGTGGCCTTCGGCGACGCGTGGCGCGGACTCGTCTACAAGACCGCGCGCAACAGCCTGGTGCGCCTTTCCACCATGGAAGAAGACCCCAAGAACTGGCGGCCCACCACTCTTGTGTTTTCCGGCAACCCCGAACTGCGTGAAACGCTCGTCACCTACGCCGTATGGATCGGGGGGGGGCGAGGCGTCGTGTTTTTGGCGAGTGTTCTGGTGGGCCGTTTCGAGGACTACGCCCCCCGGCGTGGCGCGGCCATTCAACAACTGGAGGAGTTCTGCCGGAAGCGCGACGTCCATGCCTTCCCCGTCGTCCTCATCAGCGAAGAACTGGAGCAGGGAGTCGCCGCTGTATTACAGGCGACCAGTGTCGGGCCCATACGCCCCAACCTCGTCATGTTGGGCTGGTCGGGCACAGCCGAACAAGCGGTGGCGGCCGTCCCGCAATTGCGCGTAGCGCGCGTCATGGACATGGGCCTCGTGGTGGTGCGTTCAGGCGGCAACCCGCTCATCGGCACCTGCCGCCGCATCGACATCTGGTGGCGCGGACGCAAGAACGGCGGTCTAATGGTGCTGCTCGGCCATCTGTTGACGCGCAACTGGGAATGGAGCCGGGCCTCGGTGCGGCTGCTGCGCATCGAAAACAGCGAAGCGGCCCGCGAAGGAACGCTGAATGACCTCGAAGAACTGCTCCGCGCCTCGCGCGTCGACGCGACGGCCCACGTGATCATCAGCGACGACCCGTTCGAGACGGTGTTCCGGGAGGAATCCGCCGGGGCTGACTGTGTGTTCCTTGGCTTCGAGATCCCGAAAGAAGAAGACGCCGCCGCGTGGTACCAACGCTATGAATGCTGCCTTGAGGGTATGCCCACGACGATCCTGGTATGCGCCACGGGCGAGGAGGACGCCACGGCCTGACGCGGCGACAGGGAACCATTGATGAGACCCGAACCCAGCGAGCCGCTGGTTCGCGAGACTAACTGTAAGACGATTCTCAACAAGTCCAAGCTGGGCGACTACTCGCTCAACTGCTACGGCGGCTGCACGCACGGCTGCGTCTACTGCTACGCGCGCTACATGGAACGTTTCCACCCGCACGAGGAGCCGTGGGGGGCGTTTGTCGACGTCAAGGTTAACGCCGTCGAAACGCTCGAGCGCCAACTGCGATCCGCGAAGCCCGGCAGCGTGTTCGTCAGCAGCGCGTGCGACGGCTGGCAACCCATCGAACGGGAACGCGAGTTGACCCGGAACTGTTGCCGCCTCCTCGTCGAGCACGGCTTCCGCCCCAACTGTCTCACGAAGAACACCCTCATCCTGCGCGACCTCGACGTGCTGGCGGGCCACGACGCCCGCGTCGCCGTCACCATTACCACGCTTGACCCGGCGGCCGCAACCCTGTGGGAACCCCACGCGAGCAGAATCGAAGAGCGTTTTCATGTGCTGCGCGAGGCGCATGCCGCCGGGCTGGAAACGGGGATCATGTTCGGGCCGGTGCTGCCGTTTCTGTCCGACGACCAAGCGTCCATCGACGCGTTCTTCGAACGCGCGGCCGAGGTGAAAGTGGACGCCATCTGGGTGGACGCGCTCAACGCGCGCCCCGAAGTGTGGCCGTCCGTGAAGATCCTGCTCGAACGCCACCACCCCGATCTTGTGGAGCGATACCAGCGTGTGCTCTACTGGGATCGGGTACGAACCGCCTATCGGCGGGGCTTGCGCGAGCGCGTGCTGCGCGCCGCCGAGCGCTATCACCTCGAAAGCCGCGTGAGCGTGATTTCCGCGTAGCCGCTAGGGCCGGCGAATAGACCCGGTGAGCACGGCGTATTGCCCGTGAGCCGAAGACCGCCGCCGATCGGGTTGCCGCCCGGCGCGAAAGGAGCGAATATGTCGAGCGATGTTGTAGGAGTTGCACTCCTCCCCATACTACTCTTGCCGGGCCTGGTCATTTTCGGTGTTTATGTATGGAGTCTTATTTGGTGCTACGGCGACGCCGAGAAGCGTGGCAAACCAGGCTGTCTTGTTGCGCTCCTGGTGGCGCTAGTTTCTTGGCCGATCAGCTTGCTCGTGTGGATTGTGTTTCGTCCGGAGCCTCCGGGGCGATACTACGAGTAATTATCCCCCGGCAGCCGGGGGCTTTATGTCGTGAGCCGCTCAAAGCGGCCGTGGGGGGCAAAGAACTCCAGGCCGTCATTTCCGCGCAGGGGCTTGTCGATTTAGGCTGTTGCCACATCTCTTACCTGGGGCCCGCGGGCGGAGATCCAGGTTGGAAGCAAAACTTGCCCATGATGTGTCATTTCGAGCGAAGGGAGAAATCTCTTGCCACGGAAAATACCGGTACTTCGTCTACATACCGACCCCGTGGAAAGACTTGGCGAGGGG
>JAACEL010000051.1 GCA_011682535.1 Nitrospiraceae bacterium
CAGCTATTTCGAGGTTCTTGCGATTGAGAAGCGCTCGAAGGTGGCGTGAAGATGAGATGCGGAAACGGTGGAGTTATTCTTGCGCGAGCCCTAACAGTGTTCCAATACCTGGCGGATCTGTTTCTCGCGCCGTTCGATGCTCTCCGTTAGCTTGAGTTGCACGCGCGCGCGGTTCAGGTTCTGACCATCGAAGCGCGTCTTGAAATAGACGTCCCCCGCGATGAAGTCCGCGAAGAAACGCAGCCCCAACTCGAAGGCGATCAGGCGGATGGAGTCGAACAAGTACTCCCGGTCGGCATCGGTCATGAAATCCTGCGCCTGCGCCATATACCCGCGCACGATGGCCTCGCACAGGTCGGTGTCGAACAAAACCCGATTGAGATCGAGTACTTCCTCGCCCGCCGGATTGCAGCACGAGCGCAGGCAGTCGCCGAAGTCATAGTGGATCAGCCCTGGCTTTACCGTGTCGAGATCCACGATGCACGTTCCCTTGCCGGTGGCGTCGTCGATCATGATGTTGCTGATCTTCGGGTCGCCGTGGACCGGACGCAGGTTCAGCTTCCCGGCGGCCTTCGCGTCCTCGAGGATACTGCACCACTCGCGCCGTTCTTCGATGAACCGATGGCACCGCTCGGCTTCGATGGAGCTTTTCAGGCGCTCCTGGCCGACGTCGGTCTGCAGCGACGCGTCCAGGTTGGCCAGATAGCAGGGGGTGATGTGGAATCCCTCCAGCGTGTCGTGAAGTTTGTCTGCGGGCAGATCGCTGATAACACGCTGGAAATGTCCGAGCACAAAGCCGGCCTCGTGGGCGTGTTCAATGCTCTGGACCTGCTCGTAGGAATGTGCCGACGCGATCAGTGAAATGGCCCGCCAGTATTCCCCATCTCCGTCCAGCACGAAGTCCTGTCCGTCCTTGGCCGGGATGATGCGGGGCAACTGCCAAATGCGGTCCGAGCGCGTCGCCTCATCCTCCAGCCGCCGGTGCACGTGTTCGGTGAAAACGCGCATGTTCTCCATGATATAGGCGGGGTTGGGGAAGACCTTCCTGTTGATCCGCTGGAGGATAAAGCGTTCCTCGGAGAACGTCGTGCGAAACACCGCCAGATAGGTGTCGTTGACGTTCCCTTCCCCCGTGTTTTCCACCGTGACGAGACGGCCCGCCACGTCGAACTCCCGAGCAATAAGTCCTGCCTTCATGGTCCATATTTCTCCTGTCCGCGTTGGTGGAGATGTCGTTGGTGGCCGCCGTGCAGATCATACACCGAGTGCCAAAACTGGCCCCGCATGCACGTGGGGCGTATTCTAACGCCTCTCCCCCCCTCTGTCACACTGGCACCGTCTGCCCTCTCACGTGATCCACGTGTCCTCGTCCTGGGGCCGTTTGCCGTTGCCCTCGACGTAGAAATGTTGATGTGCTTTGGCGATGTCCGACGACGGCGCCGCCACCACCCGTACGTGCAGGTTGGTCGTGTGTTCGATGTCGTCGATGGCGACCAGATCCGTCGGGTTCGACATCGCCAGCGCCAGTTCGCCGCTCGCCGCGTGCAGGGGCATACACCGGTGCTGCTTGGCCATCCGTCCGCTGACCAATTGCGCTGCGTCCGGCTGGATCGCGCCGTGGTCGATGCGCATGAACTCGAATCCCAACTGCTGCGCCAGCGCCCGCACGACGACGTCCTCGGCGGCGAATCCTTTCTGCATCAGAATTGCACCTAGCTTGGTGTGGTCGGCCGTCGTCTGTGCGCACAAGGCGCTCGTCAACTGCGGCTGGGTGATGTCGCCATTGTCGCACAGAATCTCGCCCAGGCGGCGCGTGTCGCGGGTGCGTTCCGTTTTCGGGGGCGCCGGCACGCGCAGTTGCGCTTCCAGAGCCGCCAGCCGGGCCAGGGCCTCCTCGCGCCCGCGCACCGCCTCGGCCAGTTCCCCCCTCAGAGCGGACACCGCTTCCTGGGCTTGGTGCGCCTCTGTGCGTGCATGCTCGCATTCGCGCCGCAGACGCGCCATTTCCTGGCCGCGCAACTCCTGTTCCTGCTCAGTCCGGAACTGGCGCTCCTGCTCCGCCACCATATCCGACAGCAAGGCGTCGGTCTGGTCGACGAGCGAGTAGACTTCCTTCTTGGCGCGTGTGCCCACCTCGCGCGAGGCCTCCAACTCGTCCGACAGCCGGCGAACCTGGTCGAGCAGGGCGTCCCGTTCCGCTTCGAGCGCCTCGATTCGCGCGGAGAGATCTTCCACCGGAACCTCCTCCCTCGGTTCAGTCCCCGAGAGCCATTCCCCATCCAATGTACCGGAATCCACCACTTCGGACCTCTCTGCCGTGACGCCGAATGTGCCCACGAAAATCGCGTTGCCGCCGCGCAGCAGTACCCGCAACCCATCGGTCAGGTTCGGCAGCCTGTCCGGATGTGCCCGGCTGGCTATCAATACGCAGTGGTTACTTTCCATGAACAGATGAATCAGCGATTCTAATTCCTCAACATGCCCTGCAAAGCGCTCCAACTGGTCGACCAACAATACGCATCGCGCCGTTCCGGGCACTTCCGCTGGATGTTCAAGGAGATCCCGTGCGCTATCGGGGAAACACTCCGCCGACACCCTTACCACCAGTACCGCGGGCTCGCGCAGACAAAGGCCCGCTGCGACTGCTCGAAGCAAATGCGTTTTGCCCACTCCCGGATCGCCAATGAGGATGATGGGCTGGGGTGAGATAGGACGTAGTTCGGCGATCGCCTGGCAGGTCTCTAGTGCGAGGCGGTTGGCATCGTCCGCCCAGAATCTGCTGAATTCGTGCTTCCGCAAAGCGCTCAGCCCCGACTCATGAATTGCTTGAACGAAAGGCAAACTTACGACACTATAGTCTACCATTTTTTGTTCGATTTTGTGCACTCGAAAGCAAGAAATCGAGCAGACACGCCATCGCAAACCACCCCCAACGCCGGTGAAGAAATCGCTCGAAACGGCCTAACCCCGCCCATAGGATGGGGTATTCCGGATTGCCATAAACCCGCATGCAAAGCAACGGAAAGAATAGGGGAAAGAGCGGCAGGGGCCTTGCCTGCCTCAGGAAAGCCGGAAATTCACGTCTTTGGCGTGGGCCGGTCCCAGCGTTACCGAACGTGATGCGACCGGGCCACGGACGTCTGTGCGTGCCGCCAGCACCTGCCGTTGTCCCGTGCGGATTCCTGCCAGTTCGTAACGCCCGCTTGCGTCCGTCACGGTGGCGTGCGTGTATCCCGTGCTCACCCGGATGCCGGGCATGCCGCGGCCCAGGGAATTGGTGATTCGTCCCGAGATGCGGGCCGTGCCCGGGCGGGTTTCAAGGACGCCGGACAGCCAGTTGCGTAACACGCCTCGCTCCGGCACGTCGCGTAGCACCCACGCGTCGCTATGGTTGCGCTGGTGGATGGTGTGGAACTCGAAGGGCGCCGCCACACCGGACAGTTCGAGCAGGACGCGAGCAGGTACCTGTTCCTCCTGGCAGACGAACGAGGCGCGCCCGTTGATGCGCTGCAAACGCCGGTAGGCGGAGTCCACGTCGGAGTCCGGATAGGGCCAGCCGCACAGGCCGTCGTAGTTGCTGTAAGCGATGAAGGCCAACCACAGATCGGCAATTTCGTCATTGTGCAGCCCGATGTAGTTGCACGCGATCGCGCCCCGGCTGAACCCCGCCAGCACCACCGCCGAGTGGTCGCCCCCATACCGCTCGCACACGTCCAGCACGGTTTGACGGCAGTAGTCCACCGTGGCCGCCACGTCGCCCCACCAGTGCAACGCATTGACCCCCGCGGCCGTGTCGACAAACGGCATCGACACCCAGATGAAACCTCGGCCGCCCGAGATGCCGTAGCCGAGGTTCGCGTCTTCGACCCGCCCCGTGCATACGTCGCCGTGTTCACTCTCGTAAGCGTTCCCGGTGTACTCCACAATGATCGGGTAGCGGCCCGCGGGCTTCCAATCTTCGGGCAGGTAGAGCACGTGATGGATGTCGCCTCCTTCATAACCCCGGGTGGTCTGGCGCACGCGCCTGCCCGCGGCCGGCGCGGCCCCGTGCAGGGGGGGCGCCGTCAGGTCCGGTGAGATTTTCGTGATGTCGGGAAGACCTGCCCCGTGTTCTTCGTTGCGTGGCTTGCTCATTCGGACGATGCGCGGCCTCGTGGTATGATGACGCCTCCAGTATCCAGTTGACGCACGCTGAGTTCAACCCCGAACGACGGGGGGCGTGTTGTGGCGCGCCCGAAATGCTTGGTTACAAGCGACGCTCAGCCACGCCGGTACCACAAATATGAGCGTTGATCCTGAGCGGAGGCGAGGCTGGGCTTGCCGCGCGCGTCACGTGGAAGTAGCTGGCGATTGCGGTTCAATCGAAAGACGTGAAGGAGAAACCATGAAGACCCCGTTTGCCCGATACATGGCCATGCCCACGCTGGTATGCGCGGCCGTCCTTGGGTTGTGGTGGGGGGCAACTGCGTACGCGGTTCCCGGCGGCGGCGGCGAAGCCCTGCGAGCCTATCCCCACAAGATCCTGTTCGAGTCCTACGACGAAGACAACTGGGAGATCTTCGTTATGAACGCCGACGGCTCGGGCAGGCGCAACCTGACCCAGACGAAGAAGGATCATGAACTGTACCCCCAGGCTTCGCCCGACGGTTCGCGCATCTGTTTTCTGGCAGACGCGGAGACGGCTGGAGGCACTGTGCGCAGCGTATACTACATGGAGGCGGACGGAACCGGGCGGCGCCTCGTTGCGGAGAAAGCACGGCAGCCGTGCTGGAGTCCCGACGGCCGCCGCATCGCGTTTGTCCGGCAGGAATTCTCCAAGTTCCGTGTGGCCGACTACGTGAGCAAAGGCCTGTATATGTACGACCTCGACACGGGCCAAACCCAAGCGCATCCCAACGACAATATCGAGCATCTCTACAACCTGACGTGGTCGGCCGACGGACGGTGGATTGTGGCCACGGTCCACGCGGGTATGGGCTACGGCCACGCGAACATCGCCATCGAAGTCGACGGCATGGCCGTGCACAATCTCGGCATTCCCGGTTGCCGCCCCTGTCTGAGTGCCGACGGTAAGCGGATCACCTGGAGTTCCAACGACCACGAGATCGCCATCGCCGACATCGACTTCTCCGGCCCCGTACCCAAGGTCTCCAACGTCGGCACCGTCTACAAGCACCCCGAGTTGCACCTCTACCACCCCGACTTTTCGCCCGACGCCCGCTATGTCACTTTCAGCGTAGGCCCCGGCGGCCGAACCGCCGCCAAAGGCCCCGGAACATACACCGAGGTCGCCGAGATGGTTGGGGTCGCTGGGCTCTGGAACGTCTGCCTCAAACGCGCCGACGGTCAGGGAGATCTCATTGACCTCACCGGTGACCAGACGCTCAGCAACAAGGAATCCGAATGGCTGAGTGTTAGCGCCATGGGAAAGGATACGCAGTGAAGGATATCCGTCTTCCGATGGCCCTGCTTGCGCTTACCGGGCTGTGTGTCCAGTGCGGCCCGGTCGGCGACGCGGCGAAGAACACGCCCCAGCCTGCCTGCGTCACGACGTCCAGCGGCGTGCCGATATTGCTCATGCCCGGCGGCGCGTTCGTCATGGGTAGCGACCAACACGCCGCTGACGAAGCCCCCGCCCACGAAGTGCGGGTGAGCGCGTTCGCCATGGACGTGTACGAGGTGACGCAGGATCAATACGCGGCCCTCGAGTTGCCTAATCCCGCCCACTACAAGGCGCCCCGGCGCCCCGTCGAGCAAGTGCGCTGGTCCGACGCCGCCTTGTTCTGCAACGAGCGCTCCCGGCACGAAGGGCTTGAGCCCTGTTATGACGAGGTGGGCTTCGCCTGCGACTTCGAGGCTTCCGGATACCGGTTGCCCACCGAAGCCGAGTGGGAGTACGCCGCCCGCGCGGGGAGCGACACCGACTACGATTTCGGCAGCGCGGCCTCTAAGCTCAAGAACTACGCTTGTTTCGCGGACAACGCCGCCAAGGGCACCGACCCGGTTGGCCGCAAACGCTCCAACCGATGGGGCGTTCATGACCTCTACGGCAACGTCTACGAGTGGTGTCACGACGTATACGACGCCGGCTACTACGCCGTCAGTCCCGTGCAGGACCCGCGTGGCCCGGGCGCGGGCAAGAAGCGGGTGCTTCGAGGCGGGGCGTGGAACTCCGGGGCCGATGCCTGCCGCGTTGCGGCGCGATTCGCCGACGACCCCGGCATCACGGACGCGTGTTTCGCGCGCGATACCATCGGCTTCCGATGCGTCCGGCGGCTCAACGAAGAAGAGATCGCGATGCTTGGCCAGTAGGCCTATCGCCGCCGTGCGGCCAGTGCCGCCACCCCAAGCGCACCGCACAGCAATCCCAGTCCAACCAAACCGGCCGCGGGAACCGGCGCCGGGGTCACCGTGAGCTGCGCCGGCAGCGACACCACCACGTCCGTTTCGTCGTCGGCCACTTCCACCGTATAGGCGCCCGAGTGGAACACGGTCAGATTCGCGATCGTGAGGGTTGGCCCGTTGCCCAGGACGATGTCGCCCAGCTTCCAGGTGTAGCGCAGTGGTTCGTGCCCGCCTGTGGTGGCCACGGCGAACGTATGCGACGCGCCCACCTGCTTTTCCGCGCCGGCCGGGTGTCCCGTGATGGTCAAGTGCGGCACGATGGACAGTACCGTGGCTTCCGACGTGTCCGAATCGGTCAGACTGTCGGAGACAACGGCGTCGTACGAGGCTGAGTGCTCCGTGCTGAGGCTGGCGATGGTAAAAGGGTTCCCGACGGCGGCATCGACGCCGTCCTTGCGCCAGACTGTACTGATCGGTTCATAACCGCCCGTGCTGGCCACCGTGAATGTGTGGGAGTCGCCGACGTACTTCCGGGCGCCCACCGGCTGCTGCGTGATCGCTACGTGCGGTCTCACGATCAGTTGCGGGCTGTCCGAGAGAACCTCGTCCGTCGCATCGTCATGGAGCACCGCCCGGTACCACCCCTCATGGGTCATGAACAGGAACGGGATCGTGTAGGTTGTCCCACTGCCGACCGCCGTCGCGTCTTTGTGCCATGTGTATGAGAGTGGCGCATGCCCACCGGCGGCGGCCACGGAGAAGGTATGCGAATCGCCGATGTACTTTCGGGCGCCCACCGGCTGTTGTGTGATGGATATGTGTGGCTCGACGAACAATTGGGCTGTCTGTGAATTCTCCTCGTCAGTCCGTATGTCGTTGACCACCGCGTCGTAGGAGGCCGCGTCCCCTTCGGAAAGCGAGGGAATGGTGTAGGCGGTCCCGGTGGCGACATCGGTTCCATTCTTGCGCCATGTGTATGCGAGCGGGGCGTATCCACCCTCAGCGGCTACGGTGAAAGTGTGCGAATCGCCGATGTATTTTTTGTCGCCTGTTGGCTGCGTCGTGATGCTGATCCGCGGTTCCACGAACAACTGAGGGTTATTCGAGAACAGCACGTCGCTTACACTGTCCGAAACCCTGGCTTTGTACCAACCTGCATCGGTTTCCAGCAGCGACGCAATGGCGTAGGAGGTCCCGGCGCCAAGGGCTGTCGCGCCCTTGCTCCACTGATACGCGAGTGGCGCATACCCGCCTTCGGCGGCCACCGTGAAGGTGTGCGAATCGCCGACGTATTTTCGGGCGCCCACGGGCTGCTGCGTGATCGACACATGCGGTTCGACGAACAACTGAGGGTTGTTCGAGAACAGCACGTCCCATGCGCTGTCCGAAACCCTGGCCTTGTACCACCCTGCGTCGGCTTCCACCAGGGACGCAATGGCGTGGGAGGTCCCGGCGCCGAGGACTGTCGCGCCCTTGCGCCACTGATACGCGAGTGGCGCATACCCGCCTTCGGCGGCCACGGTGAAGGTGTGCGCATCGCCGATGTACTTGCGGGCGCCCAGGGGCTGCTGCGTGATCGACACGTGTGGCTCGACGAACAACTGAGGGTTATTCGAGAACAGCACGTCGCTTACGCTGTCCGAAACCCTGGCCTTGTACCACCCTTCATCGGTTTCCAGCAGGGACGCAATGGTGTAGGAGCTCCCGCTGCCGAGGACTGTCGCGCCTTTGCGCCATTCGTATGCGAACGGCGTGTATCCGCCTTCGGCGGCCACGGTGAAGGTGTGCGAATCGCCGACGTACTTTCGAGCGCCTACGGGGTGCTGTGTGATGGACACATGTGGCTCGACGAACAGTTGGGCCGTTGCTGAACTCTCCTGATCCGTCTCGTTGTCGTTGACCACGGCATCGTAGGCCGCGGCGTCACCCGAGACAAGCGAGGGGATGGGGTAGGTGGTTCCGGAGGCGACATTGCTTCCGTTCTTGCGCCACGTGTAGACGAGTGGGGCGTATCCTCCGTCGGCGGCCACGGTGAAGGTATGCGCATCTCCGACGTACTTGCTGGCGCCGGTGGGCTGCGTAGTAATGCTGACGCGAGGTTCTACCAGCAATTGAGCCGTCTGCGAGGTTTCCTGGTCGGTCAGGTTATCGTTGACCACAGCGTCGTAGGCCGCGGCGTCGCCTGCCACAAGCGAGGGGATGAAGTAGGAGGTTCCGGAGGCGACATTGCCTCCGTTCTTGCGCCAGGTGTAGGCGAGTGGGGCGTATCCGCCTTCGGCGGCCACCGTGAAGGTATGGGCGTCTCCGACGTATTTGCTGGCGCCCGCTGGCTGCGTGGTGACGGCCATCCGTGGTTCGATGTTCAACTGCACTGCTGTCGTCTGGACAGAGTCCGTGAGGTCGTCGTCAATCTGAGCGACGTACGCCCCCGCGTCGCCGAGCGCCGCTGATGCGATGACGTAGCTCTGGGCGCTACCGCTCGGACTGGCATCGTGCAGCCATGTGTATGCGAGCGGAAGGTGGCCGCCCGTCGTGGTCACGGTGAAGGTGTACGGATCGCCAACGTACTTCGACGCCCCCGCAGGGGGCGCGTCCACCGCCAGATGGTCGGCCACCGAGAGCGCACCGGTGTTTGACGCGTGCAGAGTCCCATCATAGGTGACCTCGCACCAGTAGTCGGCCACATCGGCGGCTCCCACCGGATCGATGTTCAAGGTGTCGTTCGTCTCGCCGGAAAGCGCCGCTGCGAGGCCGTCGTCCTTCCACCACTGAAAGGTCGGCGTGATTGGGGCAAAATCCGCCGCCACCTGATAGGCGTTGGCGCCTCCCGTGTAAGCCCGCGCGTCCTGCGGCTCGGTGGTGAAGCCGGGCCAGTTGTGGATCGTGTACGCGGGCGATGTGTCTCCGGCGTACCCGTTCCCGAACGCATCTTCCACGTTCGTGCCGATGTCTATCCCGTAGGTGCCGTCGGCGTTCGGATCATCGAAGGTGGCCGTCACGGTGTAGTTGGGATCCGTGCCGGTCACCACCACGTTGGCCAGCAGGGAACCACTGCTCGCGGACACATCCGCGGACGTAAAGGTTGCGCCGACGTTTTCGTTGAAGTCCACGCTGAAGGCCACCGAGTCCGCCGTGGTAGGCGTCGAGGCGTCGCGCGTGATGGTTGCCGTCGGCGCCAGCGTGTCAAGATGGGTGGAAGACGTGTCCGCGTAGTCCACCCACGCAAAGGCAGAACCGCAGGTCACGATCAGCATGCTTGCCAGCGTCAACGTAGACTTCATCACTTCCGCTCCCAACGTTCCGAGTGTCCGAAAGGACACGCATGGGCAGTCTATGGTGGTCGCATTGAACCGTCGTGTCATGGCGTTCGCGCCACGCGGAAGCCCACGTCCTCGGACACCGTGCCGGGCACGGTGTTAATGCGGCGGGCCGTACGCTGATAGCCGAGAGTCTGGCGCCAGTTGCCTCCCCGAATCACGCGGTCCGTGCCCGACGCGGGCCCCGTGGGATTGCTCGCGGGGCTTGTCGAGTAATAGGAGCCGTTGTACCAATCGTGAACCCACTCGATCATATCGCCGCTCATGTCGTACGCGCCAACCGGACTCGGGCTGTCCTGGGTGGTGATGGGGGTGCTGTCATTCACGAACGCGCTGGTCCCGTCGTAATAGCCCACCGGTGTCGACCGCGGGTCGCTGGTGAGGCCCAGCGGGTTGATGAAGACGCCGAAAACCAGTACGTACAATGCTCGATCCAGGTCGATCGTGTCGCTCTGAAATCCATAGATCCAGTGCGACGGAGTTGCGCCCGAATCCCACGCCGCCGCGCGCTCCCACTCGGCCTCCGTCGGCAGACGGTAACCGTCGGGGTACGGAACCGTCAACGCCCAGGTCGACAGGTCGTAGCAGGGCGTCAGCCCGTCCATCTCGCTGGCCCAATTGCAGAACGCCACGGCGCCGTACCAACTCACGTAAGACACCGGGTGATTGACCATGAAATAGCCGTTCCGTGTCTTGCAATAGAACTGTCCCTGCCCGAACGCGACCTGACAGTCCGCATGACTCAGCCGCAACAGGCGCTCGCCCTGTGTGTACACGTCGTCCACCCCGGTGAACGGCGTGCCGTCGGCGTTGTCCAGTCGGTCTTGCGCCAGGGCCCAGTTGAGTACAGCCGCATACTCGGCGTTCGTTGCTTCATATCGACTGATTTCGTATGCGTCCAGCGTCACGTTATGGCGGGGCAATTCGTTCGAGCCGCCGTAGAGGCCATCGTCGCCATCGTCCCGCCGGCCCATTTCAAACGTCCCCGCGCCCACGCTCAGCATCGCGCCTGGCCGATCGTCGGCCACCACCCGCACAACGGCTTGAGGGATGTCTTCGTCCGGATAGTCCGTCGCCAGTTGCCAGACAATCGTCTTGCTCGTGCCGGCCGTCACGCCCGGCCCGATGTCGCCCGACGCCGTGCTGACCAGAAAGGGAAAGGTTGCCCCATTGTCTTTCGACAAATACGCGGATACTTCGCATGCGCCATGCGGACTCACCAGGTCATAGGTGATGTCGACGGTGCCCGAACCGTCCACGGACTGCGTCATCGACGCGTTGGTGACTACGGCGTGTCCTGCCGCATAGGCCGTTCCCGCCGCCGATGTCAGCGCGACCAGCAATAGCGCCGTCATCTGCGCACGTGGTTTCCGCAGCGTCCCGAATGCCAATCTAAAACTCCTCATAGCACTGATTTTGCTGATTCCGCCAAAGTGTTTTGATGTGGCAAAAAGGCGAGAATCCCGGTGTTGTAGGGATCGCGGTGTTGTGGGCATCACAACATGCACGATGGCATCTTACCCCGTCGACTGGATCCCACCTCCCGCGTAACGAACTGCATCCGTCCCTTCCTCACAAGTTTAGTATAACACACCTGAGGCCCTTTGATAATTCCCGAGAAGATCCCGCAAGCCCCGGCGCCGCTTCGATTGATGGTAAGGAACCCGGTCAGAATAACTTGAACATTCTGCATCCAATCGGCACGCCCATCTTCTTATCTCAGCATGATTACACCAAGGCCCCTTCGCTCCACGGGAATTACCCCGCTTCCTCGCTACTATGGATCGCTCCGGCTTCCATACGAGGCCGAAACAGGTTCGTTCGTCGTGGCCCACTCTTACGCGCGGATTTGGGATGACCCGCCCGATTGACTTCATGGCGAACGGGCTCTTACCATGACAACTACCTTTCAAGTTGCAAGGCTGGCCAGGCTCCGCCTGGCGCACCGGAATGAACTGGATGGGCAGGATGAGAGCACTGAAGCAAAGACAAACGCGGCAGGAACAATCATGTCAATCCTGTTATCCTGTCATACTATGCCGTCGGAACTGCCACAGGTGGCGCCAAGCCGGGCGGTAGCCGATTGACGCCCACGGCACAACTTCAAGGAGTAGGAGCCATGGCGGACACACGGGCAATCAAACGAGTGGCCATCGTGATGGCGGGTGGATCGGGCGAGCGATTCTGGCCGTTGTCGCGCCAGCTCCGCCCCAAGCAACTGCTCTGTCTGAGCGGTGGACAGAAGAGCCTGCTCGCCGAGGCCGTCGCCCGCATCGCACCGCTGATCCCGCCCGAGGACGTCTACATCGCCACGGCCCGCCATCTGGCCGAGCCCATTCGAGCGGCGCGCGTTGGCGTGCCGGACGAGAACGTGATCGCGGAGCCCTGCAAACGCAACACGGCGGGATGCCTGGCCTACGCAACCGCCCATCTCCTGGCACGCTACGCGTCCGCCGACACGCCGCCCGAATCGGAGGCCCTTCAGAACCGCCTGTCCGTGGCTGTGCTGACGGCCGATCAGGTCATCGGTGATGAGGACACGTTCCGCGCCACGGTAGACACCGCCCTCAGCGCCGCTTATACCGAAGCCGCCCTGACTACCATCGGCGTCGTACCCACCCACCCGGACACTGGCTATGGCTACATCCAGATCCCCGAGGACGGCACGCCGCTGCCCGCCTACAGCACGGGCATCGCCGTGTACCCCGTCTCGGCCTACCATGAGAAACCCAACGCCGAACGCGCACAGCAGTTCATCGACTCCGACCGGTTCTTCTGGAACAGCGGCATGTTCTTCTGGACGGTGTCCACGTTCCTGAGCGAACTGGAAGCCGCCACGCCGGAACTGGCGCAGGCCACGCTCGACATGGCACAGGCGATGTGCGCGGCGGACGAAGCGGGGATCGAGGCCTGCTTCAAGCAACTCGACAACGTCTCCATCGACATCGCCCTCATGGAAAAGACACGCAAGGTTCTGGTGGTTAGGGCCGAGTTCCCCTGGGACGATGTGGGCACCTGGCCCGCGCTCGACCGCACCTTCGACCACGACGAAGCAGGCAACGTAGTCGTAGGCGATCCGGTCACGTTGGACTGCCGCGACTGCGTGGTGTACGTGGATCGCGAGAGTGGCCGCGACAAGGCAGTGGCGGTGCTCGGCGCGGAAGACCTGATCGTGGTGGTGACGGACGACGCCGTGCTCGTGGCCCCCAAGGAACGCGCCCAGGACATCAAGCGCGCGGTAAGTGCGTTGAAGGAGCGCGGAGCGCGACAGGTGTAGCGACTACTCCGTGTCTAACGTCACGAACACACGTTTCGCCCGCCGGATCTCGGCGGATTCGCCCTGTTTGGCCTCCTCTTCCAGGAAAGCGCGGAACCGCGATGCCGCGGCCGGCTCAATCATGTCGGGCGTGGCATCCACCGGCGCACATTTCCAGAAGTCCGTGACCACGTATTGCCCCGCACACTCGCGCAAGGTCAGTTCCAGGGCGTAGACCTTCCCGCCCACGGCGAAAAACAGATCGCCCGTCAGCGCGACGACGGACTCGTCCATCCGGTCTGGGTCGAGGATCGTTGCGCGTGCCCCGCCGAAGGCCAGCAGCCGCAGGTCCGCCAAGTCAGCCGCCTGCCCCAACAGCGTCTCGCGGGTGGCGGCAAGAAACTCGGCGCTGGAACGAGATTCGCCCCGTGCCTCAGGCTCACCATTGCCGTTCCACACACGCCCGTTGTCCTGCGCCAACACCAACCGCCCCTCCGGGCTGTCGGCGCAATACCGCAGCGCCCCCGCCATGTCCCCCGAACGCAGGGCTTCGCCTAGAGCCTCGCAGGTGCGCACCAGCGGAACCCACCGCCCCGGCCAGAAGGAGAATCGCACCGCACCGTAAGCCGCAATCGCCAACACGGACACGACAATGGCCAGAAAGAAGACCACGCGCGCGAAACGTCCCGCGTAGCGCCGTGGCGACGATGGACCGGCAATCTCCGCCATTAGGTCGCGCTCAAACTGCAAGCGCCCGCCGCCTTTGAAATCTCTACGCAATCGTTCCATACCTCCTCGCCCCATCCGCGCAGGACGCGTCCGCCCTACCGCAACTGTGCGGCGTTCTCGGCCACTTTCCTGAACGCAGCCGCGTGTAATTCGATGACATCCTTATGTACGTGCTTGAAGTGGGGCACGCTGAAGACCTCCCGCCCGATTCGTTCGCTCACGGGAAGCGACCCCGGCGGTTGCCGAAGATCGCGGGTGGCGAAGGCGATGCGGGTGGGTTGGCCATGGCCGTAGATGTCGTACTCGTTAAGCAACGGATGGAGATGCATCGGCGGATTGGCGCCGGGTCCGGTAGGCGATCCCTCGGCGGTGACGGCCTCGCAGAAACGGCCGATGTCGAGACCGCCCAGTTCTTCGGCGCGGTACAACCCTTTAGCCGCGTACCAGCCGCCCATCGTCGACCCCGAATCCTTGGCGGGCCGATGCGCGCGCACGCCCGGACAACCCTCGAGCAAATCCCAAAAGTAATTCATCGCCGCCTGGATCGCTTCGATGCGCTCCTGGTAATGGGCGAGTTGCACGCGCCCGAGGGCACTGGCAAGCTGGTTCATCCGGTGCTTCACGCCGCCGAACGGATACCCTTTCCCGGCGATCAGCCCCGGATCGGTAAGCTCCCCATGACGCCCGTAATGGCCAAACGCCACCGCGCGCTCCCACAGCATCCGGTCGCGCGTGACCAGCATGCCGCCCTCACCCACGACGAGCGATTTCTGCGACATCAGCGACATGGCCGCCACGTCGCCGATCGTCCCGGTCAACGTCCCCTTGTACAGGCTCCCCTGCGCGTGCGACACGTCTTCAATCACCTTCACCCCGTGCTTGCGCGCAATGGCCATGATCGCATCCATGTCGCTCGGGTGGGCGCAGTAATGGACCACCATAATGGCCTTCGTGCGCCCCGTGATCCGGTGTTCGATGTCGCCGGGATCCATGTTGAGGGTGCTGGGGTCGCAGTCGGCGAACACCACGCTGGCGCCCAGGGAATAGCACGGCAGCGCCGATGCCCAGTAGGTGACGCTGGGACAGATGATCTCGTCCCCCGCCCCGACGCCGCAGGCGTACATCGCCGCGAGCAGCGCGGCCGTGCCGTTGCAATGGCCCAGGCAATAGGGCATGTCGAAGTAGCGGGCGAAATCTTCCTCGAAGGCCTTGGTGACGTCCGTGCCCGACATGTCGCCCGAGCGCAAAACCTCCAACACCGCCGCCTCGTCCTCCTCGGTGATGATGGGCCAGCGAAACGTGTTCGCTGAATCGACCATCACCGCCTTGGGACCACCCAACAAGGCCAGCTTTTCCGTCATGTCCTGTCTCCCAATTTCACTCCCCTGCAATTCAGAACGGAGGTTAGCCCATAGGGCCACGAAGATCAAGGCGTGGATTCGCCGGGGGCCGGTTCACTTCCACGTCGCGTGCGCGGAGATTGCATCATCTACTGGCAAGCCCTATAATCTGCGCAGGCCATAGGGAGGATGATGGTGTGCAAGAGACACTGTTCCCATCGGGATTGCCCAGCGCGAACAACCCGCTGTTGACATGGCTCAGCATCGGATTCTGCGCCCTGTTCTTCGGGGCCGTGGTCCTTGAATTGCTGCGCCGCCGGTGGCGCCACCGGGACAACATCGCGGCCCAATGGGGCATCGTCGAGGAAATCATCCGCGAGAAGGGCCTGACCGGCGACGAGGCGCAGGCGCTACGCGACATGCTGCGCGCGCACGCGCCCCAAGCACCGCTCACCACCATCAACGAACGTCTCCTGTTTGAGGAATGCGTGACGGAGCAGATGGAAGCCCTGTCCTCGCGGGGGAACGCGGTCCATTTCGAGCGTGTCGGCGGCTTGCTGCGCCAGGTGCGCCGCCGGTTGAACCTCGAACCTATGGACGATGGCCGCCCGGTCGGGTCTACGCGCCAACTGGACGCGAATCACATGATGTGGATTTCGCCCGGCGATGCCAAACGGCCCAAATGGTTTCGCGTCCACATCGCCGATGTAGACGAGGCCTACCTCCACGTGGTTCCCGACAAAGACGAGAAGGGGCCGCCGCCCTCGCTTCAAGTCGGCGACATGTGCAGTTGCCGTGTGCTGCGAGTCAACGACGCCCGCTACGCGTTCACGTCGGTCCTGGCTCTCAAGTCCGACAACCCCTTGGGCTGGTCGTTCTTGCACACCATGGAACTCGACCGCCTCCAGTCGAGGGCGTTCTTCCGCATCGCCTATCACGGCGCCGCCAACCTGGGCATCTTGATGACGCCCCGGGACGGCAACTTGGCCGAAAACGTCGACCGGCGCGAGGTGGAGACTTGGGTGCAGGGCCAATTCACCAACATCAGCGCGGGCGGGTTCGCCGTGATCGCGACGGTGGCGCCCCCCAACAACGCACGCGTGCGTGTCCCCCTGGAGTTCCCAGGCGAAGACGCCATCGAGCCCGAAGCCTACCTGATCGAGACGCGCCCGCTGTCGGGCGGACGTTATCTGGTGCGGGGCGAATTCACCGATATCGCCGAGGATACCCGCGACGCCATCGCACGGTTTGTGCTCCACCAGCAGCAACCGCTGCCGTTCCGCGGAGAGGAGCCGCCCGAAGAGGGGGCTTGAAAACGCATTGAACATCCTCGTCCACGCCATCCAGGCCGTCCAACAAAATCTGTCCGCGCTAGGTGTGTACCTCGCCATCACCGTACCCGCCGGGATTCTGCTCCACATCGCCAACTACCTGGCCAACCAGTCCCCCGGCGCCAATCCCTACACCAATCCCAAGCTCATTGCCTATCAGGTGGTCGCGTCTCTCTTTCTCGCCGTGACATACGCTATCGCCTCCGCCATCGCGTTCAGCCGCTTGGGTAAGAGCATCGACCGGCCGCTGTGGAAGATCAGCGGCGGCCGCGAGGCGTTGCGCCGCTTCTTTCCGATGTGGCTGCTCCTGTTCATCCCACTGCTGTGCATCGACCACCTGACCGCTTGGGCCTCAGTGCCGCCCGTAAAGCACAACTTAGCCGGCCTCGCCTTCCTCACCATGCTCGTGGCGCACGCGGTCGTGATACCCATCGGTGCATGTATCATGTTCCACGGCAGCGCGGAACGCGCCCACCTGCGCGAAGCACTGCGCCCACTGGCCCGGCAGTTCCCGCCCTCCGCGGTGATCTTGTTCCTGGGCGGAATGATGTTCGTGTTCGTGATACTGCTGATCGACGCGACACACACTCAACGCTGGCTTTGGCCGGCTATTGACATCGTTTCCGGATACTTCGACTGTCTGATATTCTCGGGAGTGTGGTTAATCTGCATGATGGACCGGCAGATGCCCGAGGACAACGACTTTGAGTTCTAG
>JAACEL010000052.1 GCA_011682535.1 Nitrospiraceae bacterium
CGCCAGACCGTCGCCCGACGACATTTGGACAGGAGACGACGCCGCGCGCGTTGCAGGGAAGACACCAGTGGTTGTCGAACGCAAGTCCCTCATCGTACTTGCCGCGATAGATGCGGGCTAGGGGTCCGGCCAGAACCCCTAGACGGCGACCGCGCGCACGGCGTCGAGTATGATCCCAACCGCCTGGCACGCGATGCCCAGACACACCGCCAGCGCGTACACCGCCAGCACAGCCTGCATCAGCAGCTTCCCGGTCCGGTCCCACTGGTTCGCGGCAGGCAATGCGCTCAATGCGCCAATAGGCAACGCCAGCACGAGGGCGTAGAACAGCATCGACGGCGCGTTGGACTCGAGCCACGCCCACTGCCCCAGTTCGGGAAGCGCGTTGTTGGGGAAGACTCTTAGATAGACCACCTCGATCAACCGGGGAACCAGCCGCGCAATCGCGTGAATGGCCGCCGCCACGGCAGAAATCCCGGCCAAATAACCGATGACGCGCAGCCAGTTGGCACGCGGAATCCGTTCGTCCACTCCCCTGCCAGGCGAGACGGCGTACATCCCGATATAGGCGGCCAGATAGCCAATCAACGCAACCGGCCCCGTCACGCCCAGCAGCACGGCCGCGAAACGCACCCAGCCCGGGCTAAACCCGAAATGCTGCGCCACGCCCGCGCACACACCGAGCCAAACACGATTGTCCGTTGAAAGCACCAGTCCCGCCGCCGCGCCACGCTTGTCGATGTATTCCTGAGCCACGTCGGCGGGCGCCCCCAGGTCCTGCAGCACCGCGACAATGTCGCCATCGCCCAGAGGCGATTTCGCGAGTTGGCGGACCGCGCGGTTCACGCAATTCTTCACGTGCAGAACGGCCTGCTCACGTGTCTCGTCGGACACATCGCCCAGCGCTGCGCTGACAGCGCGAAGATAGCGTGCGACGATCCATTCCTGCTTCTGCGTGAGTTTCATGGCTGTCCCCATACCGTTGTGGTGAGTATAGCGCACGCACGGCATCCACCGTAAACGAAACCGGGGACGCATCTGACGACGCGCCCCCGGTTCCAAACCATCCGGGAAACCGTTAGAACAGGATCCCCATGTCGAAGTAGAAATAGTCGGTGTCGTCGTCGTCCGTACCGGTCATCGTGGCCAGACCGTTGCGGTGGATGAAGTTGCCGTCTTCCAGGCCTTGACCCGTGAACAGGTGCTCCCAACCGACTTTGACGAACAGGTCGTCACTGTACTGATACTTGACCCACAGGTGCGTGAGCACGCCGATCTCGTTATCCGCTTCCTGTGTCCAGAAATCGAAGAACGGAGCGACCGGGAAGCGCACGCCGGGACCCCACCACAGGCCGGGCAGCGTCACGTAGACGGGCCAATCGAACGGTTCGACCGCTTCGAAGTACGCCACGCTCAGAGCGGTCGTGATCGACTCCGTCGCCTTCGCCGTCATACCCGCGCGAACCTGCCAGAAGTTGGAAAGGGTCGAGGCGCCCAACACCGAGTCGAATGTGTTGGAGTACCACAACTGCGAGAACAGGCGGTTGAACGACAGGCTTGCTTCGGACTTCTCAAACGGGTTCAGCCACCCCCAGAACGAGTTGTCGCGATTGTCCTCGCCACCGTAGTAGGCGCCGCCGATGAAGATGCGCGGCTGGCAGGCGTAGTCGAAGGTGTAGCCAATCTCGAGGTCGCCGGCCCAGGTACTGTAGTCGGCGCCGTCATCGCCATACACACCCCAAACCGATGCCATGGGGAACAGCACGCCAAGCGAGCCCGCTTCGCCCCACTGGTAGGCGACTTCGAGGTCGTAGTCGAGGGCGTTGTACTCACCAAAGGCACGGATGCCGGCGGTGTGGACGTTCGTCACGTCGTAGTCGTCAAGATCCAGCAGGTCTTCCACCCAGTTGCCAAACACGCCCGGGTACGTGTCGGCCACGGCCCGCGCGTCGCGAACCAGCAGCCAGTACGCCGAAATGCTCAGGTACTCGATACCCGAATAGGTTCCGTAGACACCGTACAGATCGACGTCGCCATCTTCTTCAACCGGGCCACTCTCGGCGAGCTTCATCCAGAAGGCGTCCACGGTGAGCGTGTCCAGCGGCGTATGCGTAATGCGGATACCGTCGTACGAAAGGGGCATCGTGGGCGAAATGGCGCTACCAATCAGGAAGCCCTTGCCTAGGACGAGCTGCTGTCGGCCGATGCGCAGGCGAAACGTGTGGCCGAACATCTCGTCCACCTGGATGTAGGCCTGGAGCACTTCGACGTCGTCCGCCGTGTTGGCACGAAAATCGACGCCCGTCACGTAGTTCGAACGGAAGTCCTCGCCCCACAGGTACCAGTCCTGCAGTTCGATGAACGCCGACACGTTGTCCGTGAAGTCCGCGGTCACGTTGAGCCGTACCACCTGCTCGATATAGCTGAAGCTGTTGCCGCGGCCATCGAAGTCAAACAGACTGTCCACGCCGGTCGGGCCAATCGCCCGCTTGCCGAACGCGGTCACAGGCATCCGCGTCACCGGCGCGTAGTTGCCGGCATACATGTCTTTCCAGTAGCGTCCGCGAAGGCGGATCTGTCCGCCGACGGTTACATTCTGCAGTTCCGCGAAGGCCGGGATCGAAACCAGTACCGTAATGGCAACGATCAAGATTGCTATACTCTTGCGCATATTGCGTAGTCTCCTCTTTCACAATGGGTGGCGCGCCGTAACCGGCACACCAGCGCTCCCCCAGCGGGGAAGCCATCCGGCGGACGGGCGTTCCTAGTCATCTGCCCTTGTCACACCGTGTATTCAACACTGCTTATGTGTGCACCACAACGCAAGTGTCCCCGGGATATGCTCCGTCGAAGCGCTGTGCATCCCTCCCTTCTGCTCCTGATTTTGGGACCGACTGTGGTGGAAATAGCTCTCAGTCTCCTGGCTCTGGAAGACGGGATGATACCCGGCCGCCATCCGCGGCAGCGCGGGCGAGCCTTTCTCCTTCCAACGCCAAACGGCCTGTCACCCAGCACTGGCCAACTCGGCGAATCCTGCCACGCCTCAAACGCTCGTTGTACAAGACTCGTTTATTCTACGAGCACCGTCCGCTTGTGTCAAGAGTCAGTCTTCCCCGAACGCCGGGCGGCGTATTATGGCGCGCGCGGCGGCCCTTTTCCGCGCACGCCGGACCCGTTATAATCGTCGCGGTTGGTCGTGGACCGGAAGCGTATGCGGGAGGACTATGCGAAAACTCGCCGGGTGGGGCATTGGCGCGCTCGCGCTGGGCTGTGTCCTGACGGCCTGCGCACAGAAGGACGAGCAGGCGCTGCGCGTGGGCAATGGCGCCGAGCCTCAGGGCCTCGACCCACACACGGTAACGGGCGTCCCGGAGCACCGGATTCTCGGCACGCTGTTCGAGGGCCTGACCGGGGTAGACGCGGGCACGTTGGAGCCGATCCCGGCGGCGGCGGAGTCATGGCGGGTGTCGGAAGACGGCACGGTGTACGTGTTCACGCTGAGGGAAACGGCGCGGTGGTCCAACGGCGACCCGGTGACGGCGGAGGATTTCGCGTATGCCTGGCGGCGGATTCTGACGCCGGAGTTGGCCTCGGAGTACGCCTACATGCTGCATTGCATGAAAAACGCACGGGCCTTCAACGAGGGCGAGTTGGACGATTTCTCGCAGGTCGGCGTGGCGGTGTTGGACGAACGCACGCTCCAGGTCACGCTTGAGAATCCAACACCCTATTTCCTTGCAATGCAGATCCATTACACGTGGTTCCCCGTGCACCGGCCCACCATCGAGAAGTTCGGACGCATGGACGAACGCAACACGAAGTGGACGCGCCCGGGCAATCTGGTCGGCAACGGCGCCTTCGTCCTCAAGCGCTGGGTGCCCAACAACATCATCGAAGTCGTCCGGAACGGCCAGTACTGGGACGCGGACCACGTGCGTCTGAACCGCATCCTCTTCTACCCCATCGACGATCGGCTGACGGAGGAACGCAGTTTCCGGACCGGACGCCTGGATCTGACGGAGAGCGCGCCGATCGCGAAAGTCCCCGTTTACCAGCGCGACCAGCCCGACCTCATCCACATCGACCCCTACCTGGGCACCTACTTTTATCGCGTCAACGTGACCCGGCCGCCGCTCGACGATCCCCGCGTGCGCCGGGCGTTCGCGATGGCGGTCGATCGGGAAGCCATCACCACAAAGGTGCTCACGGGTGGCCAGGCCCCGGCCGGGGCCTTCACCGTGCCCGATACCGCCGGCTACACCAGCGACGCGCAGATCGGCTACGACGTGACCGAGGCCCGGCGCCTGCTGGCCGAGGCGGGCTATCCCAACGGCGAGGGCATGCGGCCCATCGAGTTACTCTACAACACCAGCGAGGACCACAAGCTCATCGCCGAAGCCATCCAGCGGATGTGGAAGAAAGCGCTGGGCGTGGACGTGTCGCTGGTGAACCAGGACTGGAAGGTCTATCTGGCCAGTCAGAACAACCTGGATTACGACATCTGCCGGGCGGGTTGGATCGGGGATTTTGTCGACCCGATCAACTTCCTGGAATGTTTCACCACGGGAAACGGCAACAACCGCACAGGCTGGTCGTCGCCTGAATACGACGCCCACATCGCCGCGGCCAGGCGGACCGTGGACGTCAAGGCACGCCACGATCTCTTCCAACAAGCCGAACGCCTGTTGCTCGACGCGGCGCCCGTCATTCCCATCTACTACTACACGCGCGTCTACTTCCGCTCGACGGCCATCAAGGGATGGCGCAGCAATCTACTGGGGTACATCTCCTTCAAGGATCTCTACTTCGAGGAGGGCGGTCCGTGACGCGATTTCTCGTGCGGCGTGTCCTCGGCATTGTGCCCGTCCTGTTGGTGATCGTGACGCTGGTGTTCTTCATGATTCGGCTCGCGCCGGGCGGTCCGTTCGACTCTGAACGGCGCGTGTCGCCCGAGATCATCAAGAATCTCGAGGCCTACTACAACCTCGACGCACCCTTGCACCGCCAGTATCTGGCCTACCTGGCACAACTGGCGCGGGGCGATCTGGGGCCATCGTTCAAGAGCGCGGGGTGGTCGGTGAACGAACTGATCGGACTCGGGTTCCCCGTGTCGCTGGAACTGGGCTTCTACGCGCTGCTGGTGGCGCTGAGCATTGGCCTGGCCGCGGGGATCACGGCGGCGCGCAGACCCAACACGCTGCAAGACTATGCGCCGATGTCGTTCGCCATGCTCGGCATTTGCATCCCCAACTTCGTGCTCGGGCCGTTGCTGGTGCTCGTGTTCTCGCTGTGGCTGGGCTGGCTGCCGGTGGCGGGCTGGGAAGGTATCGAGTACAAGATCCTGCCGGCCATCACACTGGGCGCCAGCTACGCGGCCTACATCGCCCGGCTCAGCCGCGGCGGTATGCTCGAAATCCTCACCCAGGACTTCGTCCGGACCGCCCGTGCGAAAGGGCTCTCCGAAACGCGCGTCGTGTTCGTGCACGCCCTACGCGGAGGACTCCAGCCGGTGGTGTCGTTCCTGGGCCCGGCCGCGGCGGGCCTGCTGAGCGGTTCGTTCGTCATCGAAACGGTGTTTCAGGTGCCCGGACTGGGCCGGTTGTTCGTGCAGGCCGCCTTCAATCGCGACTACACCATGATCCTGGGCACCGTCCTCTTTTTCGCAACCCTAATCCTGTTGTTCAACTTGCTCGTCGACGTGGCCCAGGCGTGGCTGGACCCGCGGCTCAGGAACCAAGGCGTATGAGGAGCGAAGCACAAGCCGAGAAAGGCACATCGCTGTGGCAGGACGCGCTGCACCGCCTGATGAAGAACCGTCTGGCGGTCGTGGGCGCGTGCGTGCTGGCAACGATGGTGGCATTGGCCCTCGCAACGCCCTGGATCGTGCCCTACGCCTACGACGCGCAGGATCTCGAGTTGGGCGCGTCGGGTCCGAGCCGGGCGCATTGGTTCGGCACGGATCGGCTGGGCCGCGACCTGTTGACGCGGGTGTTGTACGGCGGGCGTATCTCGCTGATGGTGGGTTTCGCGGCGACGGCGGTGTCGTTGCTGGTCGGCGTGGTGTACGGCGCGACGGCGGGCTATCTGGGCGGGCGGACGGACGCTGTCATGATGCGGTTCGTCGACATCCTCTACGCACTCCCATTCACTATCTTCGTCATCATCCTGATGGTGCTCTTCGGACGCAACATTGTGCTGCTGTTCGTCGCCATCGGCGCGGTGCAATGGCTGACGATGGCCCGTATCGTGCGCGGGCAAGTGATGTCGCTCAAACACACCGACTTCATCGACGCCGCCCGTGTGATGGGATTCTCGACCAGCCGCATCATCCTGCGCCACCTCATCCCCAACGTACTGGGCCCCGTCATCGTCTACACCACGCTCACGATACCCAACGTCATGCTCATCGAGGCGTTCCTGAGTTTCCTCGGCCTCGGCGTGCAGGCGCCGATGAGTTCCTGGGGCGTGTTAATCAAGGAAGGCGCCGACGCGATGGAGGAATACCCGTGGCTGCTCGTGTTCCCGAGTCTCGCGCTGTCGGCGACGCTGTTCGCACTCAACTTCCTGGGCGACGGCCTGCGCGACGCGCTGGACGTTCGCGCGGCGAAGGACTGACCAAATGCCATTACTTGACGTGGAGAACCTGAGAACGTACTTTCACACGCGCAACGGAATCGTGCGCGCGGTGGACGGCGTGTCGTTCTCGGTCGAGAAGGGCGAAACCCTCGGTATCGTGGGCGAGAGCGGTTCGGGCAAGTCCGTCTGCGTCTATTCACTCCTCGGCCTGATCCCCTCGCCGCCGGGGCGTATCGAAAGCGGGGCCGCGCACTTCGACGGCAGCGACCTCTTGCGCTGCACGCCCGAAGAACTGCGCGCCGTGCGCGGCAAGCGCATCTCGATGATCTTCCAGGATCCCATGACCGCGCTGAATCCCTACATGACCATCGGAGACCAGGTGACGGAGCCGCTCCGCGTGCATGAGGGTTGCCCGAAGATGGAGGCGCGCACGCGCGCCATCGAGATGCTGCAATCCGTAGGTATCGTCGATGGCGCGGAACGGTTGCGCGACTATCCGCACCAGTTCTCCGGCGGAATGCGCCAGCGGGTGATGATCGCCATGGCGCTGATCGGCGGGCCGGAACTGCTCATCGCCGACGAGCCCACGACCGCCCTCGATGTGACGGTGCAAGCCCAAATCCTCGACCTCATCAACAACCTGCAGCAGTCGCTCGGCATGGCCGTGATCCTCATCACCCACGACCTCGGCGTGATTGCGAGCACGTGCGACCGGGTACTGGTCATGTACGCGGGGAGGTTCCTCGAATCGGCCACGGTACACGATCTGTTCCAGACACCGCGCCATCCTTACACCGAGGCCCTCATGGCGTCGCGTCCGTCGGCCCACGCCAAAGGCGAGACGCTGTACACCATCCCCGGACTTCCGCCCGACCTCTCCACCGAGATCGCCGGGTGTCCTTTCGCCGAACGCTGCCGCCATGCGGTGGACGGGTGCCGAGAATGCGAACTGACCTTGGAGGACGTCGCGCCCGGCCACCAGTCGGCTTGTCTGCGCGTCCAAGCGGGTGAGCTATGAGCGAATACCTGCTGGAACTGAAAAACCTGAAGACCCACTTCCCGGTGCGCGTGGGGACGCTGTTCGAGCGCACCGTGGGCACGGTGAAAGCCGTCGACGGCGTGAGTCTGGGCGTGCCGGAAGGCGAGGTGCTGGGCCTGGTGGGCGAATCGGGCTGCGGCAAATCGACGCTGGCGCGTACCGTGTTAGGACTCGTGCCCGCTACGTCGGGGACGGTGCTGTTCGAGGGGCGCGACCTGCGCACGCTGCTGTCGCACGAACTCCGCGCCCTGCGGCCACGCTTGCAGATGGTGTTTCAGGATCCGTACGCCTCGCTCAACCCGCGGATGACGGTGTTCGACACGATCGCCGAACCTTTGGCGGTGCATACGACGGTATCACGCCGCGAACGCGCGGGACGTGTGGGCGAACTGATGGAACGCGTCGGCCTGGCACGGCGGCTTATGAAGAAATACCCCCATGAGTTCTCCGGCGGACAGCGCCAGCGCATCGCCATCGCCCGCGCACTCGCCCTCAACCCACGGCTCATCATCGCCGACGAACCCGTGTCGGCCCTCGATGTCTCGGTGCAAGCGCAGATCCTCAACCTCATCGCCGAATTGTCGCGCGAAATGGGCCTCACGCTGTTGCTCATCTCCCACGATCTCGCCGTGGTCAAGCACCTTTCCCACCGGATCGGTGTGATGTATCTGGGGAAAATCGTCGAACTCGGCGACGCCGAAGACGTGTTCCACCGTCCCCTGCACCCCTACACCCAGGCCCTCATCCGCGCGATCCCCTCCACCGACCCCGGCCGCGCACGCCCCGCCGGCCTCCTCCACGGCGATCCGCCGTCCCCTATGAACCCGCCCTCCGGTTGTCCCTTCCACCCCCGCTGTCCTGTCGCCGCGCCCGAATGCGCAACCACGCCACAGCCCCTGCTCGACGCCGAACCCACGCGGCAGGTGGCTTGTTGGAAGGCGAAGACCCCGTAGCGATTGGAGGCAATAGGGGCCACGGATGGCGCGGATCGGGCTTGAGTCAGATTCTGGGGTTTTCGTGTCACGATGCATTGACATCGGCCATCTTCAGCGAAACAGGACCCGCGTATTGGCCATGGAACGCCTTCTGGTCTCTCCGCGTGGGACGGCAGTGGGTGGGTGGCCATGAGATTTCTCGCTACGCTTGAAATGACAAGCCGTGTGGTAGGGAAACGCCAGTACGCTTCGTCAACCTGTTTTTCATCTGCCCAACACTGTCATCTCGACCGAACGGAGAGAGCTCGAAGATCCCGTTGCTCCGGTCTCGCGACACGAGGGGCCTTTTCTTGCGATGCCCCTCGCATCGACGCGCGAGAACGTGATATCGTGGCCGGACGTATTGAGGTGGTATTCTGGGCGTTGCCGGATCGACGGGAGATATCATATCATGGCCAAGTTCTTGAAGCGGGGTGAGCATATCCTGGGGGTCGACATCGGCGGTACGAAAGCGATGGCGATGGTGTTGGACCACTCCTTCAAGTGTGTGGGCCGCGCGAAGAAGAAGATGCGTTGCGACAAGCCGGGTGAGAAGGCGGAAGACCGCGTGATCCGCGCAATGCGGGACGCGCTCGAGGATGCGGGTATCGAGCAGGTGGCGGGTATCGGGGCGGGCTCCCCCGGCCCTCTGGACCCGGACACGGGGGTCATCATCGACACGCCGAACCTGGCCTGGAAGAACTTCCCGCTGGCGCAGACGTTGAGCGATGCATTTGGCGGAATCCCGTGCGTGATCGACAACGACGTGAACATGGGCACGTATGGCGAGTGGCACTTCGGCGAGGTGAAAAATTGCAAGAATGTGGTGGGGATTTTTCCGGGAACGGGTATCGGCGGGGGCCTGATTATCGGCGGCAAGATGTTCCGGGGCTTCACGGGCGCGGCGGGTGAAGTGGGCCACATGACGGTGGAACCGGGCGGCCCCTACTGCGGTTGCGGCAAGCGGGGATGCCTGGAAGCGTTGGCGTCGCGCGTGGCGATCGCGGCGGAGGTGGCGGCCTTGTCCGCGCGGGGCGACGCGCCCTACATCTTCGAGAACTGCGGCACCGACCTGGGCAAGATCCGCAGCAGCACGCTGGCGAAGGCCATCCAGAACGGCGAGACGATGGTGGAAGGCGTGGTTCGCCGGGCGGCCTATTGCGTCGGCGTGGCGGTGGGCAACCTGATCAACATCCTGAGTCCCGAGGCGGTGGTGCTGGGCGGGGGCTTGGTCGAGGCGATGGAGGCCCTCTACCTGGAGGAGGTGGAACGCGCGGTCAAGGAACATGCGATGCCGTTCCTGCGCAAGAAGGTCCGTGTTGTGCCGGCACGGCTGGCAGACGACGCCGTGGCAATGGGCGGCGCGATGCTGATCGCGGAGCACCTGGCGTAGCAGAGCTACAGCGACTGAAAAACGCGGATCACGCGGTCGCGGATGGATTTGGTCTCGCAGGTGACGGCGAGCATGAACATTCCGTTGCGCACGGCGACACGCGGTAGCCGTTTGGGTTTGGCGGCGCCCAGCGACTCGCTGAGGTTCCAGGTCTCGACGATCACGGAGCCGGCGTCGGGCTTCTCGAATTCCAGTTGCTTGACGATCTTGCCTTCGTTATCGAAGCGGTAGATCTCGACACGGGCCCCGCCGACATTCATGGTCATCATCTCGACGGCGCCGTAGGTGGAGGTGGCGGTGCGTTTGACGTCGGACACAACGAGTCCGCAGTTCTCGATGACCGCTTGGGCGCGCTCGAAGGTGACCTCCTTCGGCATCATCTGGGCGATCAGGGGGAGCAGCAGGACGATCACGACAACGACGATGACCTTTCGCATGGTGGAAAGTCCCTTTCTGCGTACGGCCTCTTCCTGAAGTATACCATCCAGCGTCGCGTCATCCCCGGACAAGTGGCTGCAACCCTTGTCTCTTCCGGACTTGACTGATTGTGTGCATCCATCAAGATAAGATGCCAACAGGATGAGACACTACAGTAATTATCCCCCGGCCGGGGGGCCTCCCAATGTAGGCTAGTTGAAGCTTCGGGTGAGCGATCCGATGAGCAGGAACCAGCCATCGGCAATGACGAACATGATGATCTTGAAGGGGAGCGAGACGAATACGGGGGGTAGCATCATCATTCCCATGGCCATGAGGGTGCTGGCGACCATCATGTCGATGATGAGGAAGGGAATGTAAATGATGAACCCGATCTGGAACGCGATGCGCATCTCGCTGAGCACAAAACCGGGTATGAGCACGTGCGTGGGAATGTCGTCGGGGGTTTCGGGGCGCGGCAGCTTGGCCACCTCGAGGAACAGGGCGAGGTCTTTGGGGTTGACCTGGCGAAACATGAACTCGCGTACGGGCTTGATGGCTGCCTGCCAGAGTTCGGTTTGGTCGGTGATCTCGCCGCGCAGATAGGGCTGGAGCGCCTCATCGTTGACGGCCTGGTAGGTGGGGGCCATGATGAAGAAGGTGAGAAAGAGGGCCAGGCCGATGAGAATCTGGTTGGGGGGCGACTGCTGGGTGGCCATTGCCTGTCTGAGGAATCCGAGCACGACGATGATGCGGGTGAATGAGGTGGTCATCACCAGGATCGCGGGCGCCAGCGAGATAATGGTGACCAGGAACACGACGGCGAGGGTCGTGGGCAGATTCTCGGGGATCAGGGTGCCGCGGGCTTGCTGGAGGATATTGAGGCCGAGGGCGTCGTCCTGCTGGGCCCAAGCCCCCGCCGAAAGACAGGTCAGCGTCAGGGCTACCCCCACGACACGCAGCGCTGTGTTAGTCGTTGTCCCCACTGGCGCCTTCCTGGAGAAGCCGTTGCAGTCGGCGGACATCGTCGTGCAATGCGGCGATCTCCTCGTCTTCGGCAATGTGATCCGATCCGTTTCTATTGATCTCAGTGAGTCCAGCCTGCAGTTGGTCCTGGAAACTGACCGCGGGTTGCGGCGAGGCGGGCGCTCCGGGTGCAGGTGATTGGGCCTCGGACGCGGGCGCCTGGGGTACGACAGTCTCGCCGTCGAACTCGGCTTCGTCGAACTCGGCGATCAGCGATGTAGCGTTGGGGGAGACGGCGATGACCAGGACTTTGCCGGCGGTGCGGACGTAGTGCAGATAGGTGCGCGGGGCCAGGCATATTTTTCCCAAGGGTGTGCCGAGGGCCGATCCCGCCAACAGCGGGGTGTGCTTAGCAAATCGCCTGAAAAGGTAGGCGGTCAGCCAGATGAGAAACAGAATGAAGCACAACCCCGACACGGCCTTGATCACGCTGAGGTACATGGGATCGGGACGCGAGAACACGCGGTCGCCGCCATCGGCGGCGAATTCGTCCGCGGGGTCTTGCCGGTACATATACCCGCCGACTTCTTTCATCAACTCGGCGTCAGCAGGATCGACCTCGGACTGGGCACCGGGCGCCGGGGAAGTGGAAATCGGGGGCTCTGCCTCTGCCTCTGCTTCGAGTTCGCTGCTGAGTTGGGAGTAGCCGTCGGGATCAATTTGGGGTTCGTCCGTCTGCTGGAACGCGGTGTCCGTTGGTGCGCCGGGCGCGGGCGCTTCAGCCGGCTCAGGCGTCTGCGCGTAGGCCCAACCGGCGATCAAGAGCACCAGGCAGGCTCTAGGGATCCGGCCAGAAACCCCCATTAGGGCACGTTTCGGCGGGGGCGTCAGGGGCGAGACGCCGCGACGAAGCCACCCCGGCGGTCGTTGAGGAGCGGCAACGCAGCCCATGGCGTTCCCGCCGAAACCCTTCGGGCGGCAGCATTTGCGTCGCATAGCGTTGTCGCTCCTCATTACAATGCCCGCATTGCGGCTTCGTCGCTCCGTACTCTGCTCGCAACTGCTGCCGCGTGCTCCATGGGGGTTTCTGGCCGGACCCCTAGAGCACATTGTCGTCCCCCGCGGGTTCGATGTCGACGGCTCCGACAACCTCGGCAATCCGGAGGTGTAGTCCATCGGCAATCACGACGACATCCGCACGGGCCAGTGGCACGTCGTTGACAAAGATATCCGTCATCTCTCCGGCTAGTTTGTCGAGCTGTACGATGGAGCCCTGCTTCAGATCGAGCACTTCGCGCACGGACATTTGCGATCGCCCCAAATCGGCCGTCAGGTACAGGCGCACGCTATCGAGGTCTTCTATGGTTAGGCTCTCGCTGGGCGAATGCCCGGAGGGCACCACTTCCTCGAACTCGTGGGCGCGTGCTTCTGACGGGCGGGCATCGGTCATAGGTCGAAAGTAGCGATCGTGGTGTGGAGTACCATGATAATACGAATCTCCGGATTAGGCTCTTCCTGCAAACGCCGGAGGAGCGAGTTACCCTCTTGCTCGGCCTGGCGGCAAATGCTGCGCAACACCTGCGGATCGGCAAGCTCGGTCTTGGTCCGCCCACGATGAAGCTCGTCGAACTTGGCTTCGAACAGTTGCCGGTTGGCTTCGATCAGCGCCGTGGTTGCGGAATTGGCGCTCAAGACGGAGATCTTGTACATGAGTACGGCGGAACTGCCGTCGGCGACCTCGGGCTTGACGGAGGCCCTCTTCTCATCGAACTCGACATATTCGGCCCCGGGGGGAATCTTCTCGCCCCCGTCTTCACTGGAGACGACGGCCGGGGACTTCTCTTCGAACAAGGGGGCCAATACGAACATGTAGGTCAGCATGCCGCCGATGGCGGCAACCAACACCACAATGCCCAGGACGATAGTCTTGCCCAGTGCCCCCGACGACTTCCCCTGTTCCCCGTCCGCCCCGTTGTCGGCTTCTTCGCTCATTGAATCATCACCCCGTGGTTAACTATTCGATCGAAAAGGATGCGTCGCTCCCCTCTTCGTCCTGTCCGGACAGTTGCGACTCCACTTCGTCCATATTAGCACTATCTTCGACGCCACGCACGTGGATCTCGACACGCCGGTTGGCTTGGCGTCCTTGTTCGGTTTCGTTGGTGTCGACGGGTTGGCTGGGCCCGCACGCCACGACCTGGTAGCGCCCTTCGGGCAGGTTGGAGGTGGCGCTGAGCCGCATCATCACCGAGCGGGCCCGCGCATAGCTGAGGTGCCAGTTGTCCTCGAAGCGGCCCGAACCTGAAAGCGGGCGGCTGTCGGTGTGGCCGCGGATGTCGATGTAGCCGGTTTGAAGGCCTTCGAGCACGTTGCCCACGCTCGCCAGAATGTCAAAGGCTTCGGGCTTGAGAGTGGCGCTGCCGCTGGCAAAGAGCACCTGGTTGGGCAAAACGATCTTGAGTCCGCCCTTCTTGTCCAGCTCGATGTTGACGTCCTCTTCCTTGCCTTGCACCATCATCTTGCGCTGGATTTCGCGCGCAATGCGTTCGACCCGTTTGGCGGCTTTCTTGGGGGGCCGGGGCACGGGGTTGATGATGCCACTATACGCGTCGAGGACGCCAAACGCCCCTTGCAGCGACATCATGGCTTGGTTGAAGTCTTTTTCGCTGACGGTGGAGAAGGACAGCAGAAGCACGAAGAAGGTGAGCAACAGACTCATCATGTCGCCGTAGGTGACCACCCACGCCGGTATGCCCGGTTCGTCGTCTTTCTTCTTCTTGTCTCTGGCCATGCTATTTCTTGATCTTCACGCGTTCGCGGATGGTGGGCGAGACGAAGGACTTGAGCTTCTGTTCGACGACGCGCGGGTTGTCACCCGATTGGATCGACAGGATGCCTTCGATGATGATCTCCTTCCCGAGCAGTTCGTTGGCGGTCACGACTTTGAGCTTGCCCGCCGCGGGCAGAAAAACGACATTGGCGAGAACAGCGCCATACAGGGTCGTGAGCAGGGCAGTGGCCATACCGACACCAATCTGCGAGGGATCTTCCATGGCGCTTAGCATTTGCACGAGTCCGACGAGGGTGCCGATCATGCCGAAGGCGGGGGCGTAGGTTCCCATCGCGACCAGCAGGGCCTGGCCCAAGCTGTGGCGATCTTCCATGAAGGCGATCTCGGTGGTGAGGATATCTTTGATCAGTTCGGGGGCGGTACCGTCGACAGCGAGTTGGATACTCTGCTGGAGGAACTCGTCGCCCGCTTCTTTGGCGTGGCCCTCGAGGGCGAGGATGCCTTCGCGCCGCGCGACAACGGCGAACTGGACGAGGCTCTCGATGAGCGTCTCGACGCTGGCGGCCTTCTGAATGAAGGCATTTTTGACGGTGGCGAACACGCTGAGCACGTCGTTGAGCTTGAAGTTGAACAGCGTGGCGGCGAGGGTGCCGCCGATCACCAGCACCATGGACGGGACGTTGAGGAAGCTTCCCGCGGAGCCTCCCATAAGAATCGAGATCAGCACCAACCCAAGCCCGGAGACCAAACCGATGACTGTCGCGATATCCATAAGTCAGGCACTCATCCCACAGTTGCCGATCCCCAACCAACCGTTTCGTTTAAGGCATTCTAGCACTGCGGCCATGGCCCCGTCCACAGCGGCGCAACGAAACCTGAACGGCGGGGCCAGAGGGCAACGGTAGGATTATCGGGGCGATCCGGCGCTATCGGACGAGGTTCACGGCCTCCTGTAGCATGGTGTCGGCGGTCGTGATGGTACGTGCGTTGGCTTGATAGCCTCGTTGTGTGATGATCATATTGGCGAACTCGGTGGCGAGATCGACGTTGGCGCCCTCCAGCACGCCACCGGAGATGGAGCCGTGCCCGCCGGAACCGGCAACACCGATCAGGGCGGCGCCGGAGGCCGCGGCTTCGACGAACAAATTGTCACCGCGGCGTTCGAGGCCGCCGACGTTGCCGAAGGTGCTGGTCGCGATCTGGCCGAGAGGGCGGGTAAGGCCGTTGCTGAATACACCGGTGATCACGCCATTGGCGCCGACGCTGTAACCGTCGAGCACGCCCAATTCGAACCCGTCTTGGTTGGGAAAGAAGACGGTGCTCTCGTCATCGCCGACGGCAGCGAGCTGGGTGATACTGGAGAAGTCGATGCTGAATTCGAAGGGGGTCACGGGCAATGCACCCGAGGTGAAGAGGGTTCCGGGAATGGTGACTTCGTTTGGGGAGGGCAGGCTGGCGCGCGGGGTAAAGACAGCGGCGTCAAGCGAACCTTCGGCGTGGAAGGCGCCATCGGTGCCGAATAGTAGCACGCCTTCGCCCGAGGGCACGTTGGTCACGTCGGTGCCTTCGAACTGGGCGCTCCAGGTCCACGCGTTGTAGTCGGTGCCGCCATCGTCTACGGGGGCAATGCGTGTAAACGTGATCTCCATGTTGCGGGGCGTACCGAGACTATCGTACACAATCAGGGTGCGCGAAACCGTGTCACCGACTCCGGCGGTGGCATTCAAATTGCCGCCGGCGGTGGCGTTCTGGGTGGCACGTGCGATCGCGTCTTCGCGCAGGCGTATTTCGAGATCGGTGAGGGGTGTGTCGGTGTCGATCACGCCGGCGTCGTCGGCCATCCAGCCCTGGACGCGCATGCCGGTACCGGGATCGATGAGGGTGCCTGAGGAATTGAGGTCGAACGAGCCGTCGCGGGTAAAGAAGTTGCCCGTGCCATCGGAGAGGATGAAGAAGCCGCTGCCTTGGATGAGCAGGTCGGAGGCAACGCCGGTGGTCAGCGACGGTCCTTGTGTGAAGTTGGTGCTGATCTGGCCGATGCCGACGCCCAGGCCTATCTGGCTGGGGTCGGTGCCGCCGAAATTGCCGAGGGGCGCGGTTCCGCCGCGCAAGGTCTGCGACAGCAGATCTTGAAAGAGCATGCGGGAGCCCCGGTAGCCGGTGGTGTTAATGTTGGCGATATTGGCGGCCACGACATCCATGCGGGCCTGATGCCCGAGCAATCCGGTCACTGCGGTGTACATTGCTGAACCCATTGCTACTTCCTCCTCTTATTCGCCAAAGCGTATGCGCTTATTGCTGCTGTGTGTTGGTGTCGCTCTCTATGGTGGTGTCTTGGTTGGCCTGTTCGACAGTCTGCACGTAGGCCATGGGCACGATGTCCTTTCCGACCCTCAGGTAGACCATGTCACCGTCCATGAATATGCCTTCAACGACGCCGGAGACTTCGTTGCCCGCGGCGTCCAGCCCGACGATGGAGCGGCCGAGCAAGGTGCCCGCGGAGATGAAGTTGAGCTGGTTGAGATTGCTGCTGAATAGCTCAAAGCTGTCGTTCAACTGCCCCATCTGTTCGAGGGAGGAGAACTGCGCCAACTGGGCGAGCATGTCGGCGTTGTCGACCGGATCGAGCGGATCCTGGTGCTGGAGTTCAAGCACAAGCAAATCGAGAAAGGCGTCTTTGTTGAGTTCGCTACTGACTTCGCGGGGGGCGTTGGTGGCTGTGGCTGTGGCTGTGGCTTTGGCCGTAAGGCTGTCCGGGGAGGCCGTGGTGGCGCCGGAATCAGCGGCAAGCCCCGTCTTCAAGCGGTAGAGGGCCATCTCTCGAGC
>JAACEL010000338.1 GCA_011682535.1 Nitrospiraceae bacterium
GAGAACTACCGGCTGACGCTGGAATGGCGCTGGCCTGACGGGGCGGGCAACAGCGGGGTGTTACTGCACATCCATGAACCGGACGCGGTGTGGCCGAAAGCGATCGAGGGCCAATTGCAAAGCGGGCACGCGGCGGATTTCTGGGTGATCGGCGGCACGGATTTCAAAGAGCACACGAACAAAAATGACCGCCGGGTGATTAAACGCAAACGGTCGAATGAGAAGCCGCTGGGCGAATGGAACCAGTACGAGATCGTCTGCAAGGGCAATACGATTCGGCTGTATGTAAACGGATTGCTTCAGAATTCGGCGACGGAAACGACGGTGACGAAGGGTTACATCGGTCTGCAGAGCGAAGGAACGCCGATCGAGTTTCGCAACATCATTCTTGAGCCGTTGGATCTGTAGCAGGCCCGACCGACATGGCGACAGGATGAGCGTTGCGGGAGAGAGCGCATGCCGCAGGTAGTGATTGAACAGCCGGGTGTACCGCCAATGACGGTACCGCTGTCTGGCGAAGAAACGAATTTCGGCCGCGCGGAGGACAACGACGTGGTGCTGGTGGCGGATGAGGTGTCGCGCCATCACGCAGTGGTACGGTGTCTGGGCGGGAAAACACTGCTGGTCGACAAGGCGAGCATGAACGGCACGTACGTGAACCGCCAACGGGTAGTGGAGCGGGTGCTGTCGCATCTGGACGAGGTGTGGTTCGGGAGCAAGTGCCGGCTGGTGTTCCGCGATGACACGAACGTGACGCCGCAAGGGCAACGACGCAAAGACGATCGCGGCTCGAAGCTGCGCGAGGACGTCGACAAGATCCGCGAGGAAATGGATCGCGTGGGCAGCAGTCTGACGTTAATCGCGAAGAAGGGGCGTACCCCGCAAATCCGCGGCGGGGCGCAGGCGCCGCCCGAGCAGCAGCCGACGCCGGGCGACTTGCTGACAATGAGCCGGGCCTACCGGCGCCTGGAGGCGCTGTATCGCGCCAGCCGCCTGATTGCGTCCGAGTTCGACCTATCGCGGCGCCTGTCGGACGTGCTGGACACGGCGGTGGAGGTGATGGAGGCGGAGCGCGGGTTTGTGATGCTGCGCGGCGAGGACTCGGACGAGTTGCGGGTGTCGGTGGCGCGTGAGATGGGCCAGGATCTGGCGGCGAGTTCGCCGAGCATGGGGATCGCGGGGAAGGCGGCCATTGACGGCGAACCGGTGCTGATGACGAACTCGGACCAGGATCATGAGCTGCGCCAACGCGAGAGCATCATCCGTCAGCGAATCACGGGAGCGATGGCGGTGCCGTTGAAGATCGAGGAGCGTGTGTTGGGGTCCATCTACGTGGACACGCGGCGCGAGGAGGTCACCTTCGACGAGCAGGACTTGGAGTTGTTCGCGTCGCTGGCGGCGCAATCGGCCATGGCAATCGACAACGTGCAACTTTACGAGAAGATGATTGACGCGGAACGGACACGCGGCAGCCTGTCGCGTTTCCTGTCCCCCGCCATCGTGGACGAGGTGATGCGTAGCGACTCTTCGCTGGAGTTGGGCGGGAGCAAGCGCACGGTGACGACGCTGTTTTGCGACATCCGTGGCTTCACGCCGATCGCGGAACAGATGCCCGCGGTGGAGTTGGTGGAGTTGCTGAACGAGCATTTCACGGCAATGACGGAGATCGTGTTCGGTTTCGACGGGACGTTGGACAAGTATGTGGGCGACGAGATCATGGCGGTGTTCGGCGCACCGCTGGAATTGGAGGACGATGCGTGCCACGGCGTGCGCGCGGCGCTGGCGTTTCAGGCGCGGAACGCGGAATTGAACGAACAACGGCGAAAGGACGGACGCCCGGAGCTGCATCTGGGTATCGGGATCAATTCGGGCGATGTGATCGCGGGCTGCGTGGGGTCGCCTATGAAGCTGGATTTCACGGTGATGGGCGACGCCGTAAACGTGGCCAGCCGTCTGTGCAGTTTGGCGAAAGCGGGCCAGGTGCTGGTGGGCAAGTCGACGTATGAACAGGTGGCGTCGCGCACGGAGGTGAACGAGATCGGCATGGTGCAGTTCAAGGGGAAGGCGGTAGGCGTGGAAGCCTTCGAGATCCTGCGGTTCAAGGAGGAGTGAGGCGGTCCTAACCCCGTGCCAGCAGGGTAAATTTGGCCACCGCGATCATCAGCGCAAGCGCCACAAGGATAACGCCCGCCTTGAGTCCCCATTGCTGCACGAAGGCCGGGGCTTGCTCGGGCGGCTGAGACTCGGCTGAAGGGACATCGAGTTCTTCGACACGGACTGGTGGGGGGGGGTCTTCGGGCGCATCGGAGGTCTCGCGCACGCCGGCCATTTCGCGAGCCCTTTGGGCAAGCTCCACCTCCGAGGTAAGGTAGTAGGCGCCGTCTATGACGGTGTATCCGGCTGCCGCAATGCGCTTGGCCCTGGCGCTCGCTTTTTCTCTGAAGGGACCTTCGGCGATGTCCGACTCGTTGATGAGTTTCTTCTTGTTCTCAGGCAACCAGGGCGTGTCGATCTCGACTCGGTAGCTCGTGCCACCCGGCGGCGTGATCTTCTCGTCCCAGAAGCAGGGCAACTTTGTTCCGTTGTTGAGGATAAGAACATAGATTTGACGTGCCTCTCCGGGCTGGCTGTCGCCTGGAGCGGCGTTTGCGACGAGAAGAACTGTAATCAGTGCGGCCAACATGGCTACAGTATAGGCGGGCGGCCTTGGGTTGACAAGGCTCGCGCGCAGGCCGGCGCGAAACACTGCCGACGGGAGAATACGGACGATGAAAAAGCTGGTGCTACTGGTGATGTGTGCGTTGGCCGCGGGTTGCGTAACGGGCTCGGCACGAAACAGAGCGGCCGCGGACAAGCCGAGCGGCCCGGTATCGCTGACGGATCCGCGCCCTGCGGTAACGCTGGAATGGACCAGCAGTCAGACGCTGGGGGACGTCATGCATCGCGTAGGGCAGGAAGTGGGCGGCAGCCTGGTGCTAATGAGCAAGATGGAGAACCGCGTCGTGCGGCCTCTGAAATTCAGAGGCACGCCGTACGGGGACTTTGTCCGGGGGCTCGCCGAGGCGGCGGGGTGCATGGTCCAGGAGACCGAACACTACTACTTTGTCTACCCCGAAGAGTATGGCGCGCTGACGAGCGTGTCGGTGACGGAAAAACTGAGGGCGGAGCAGGCCGGTATGACGATCGCGATGGCGTTCGGTTTCGACACGCCGATGTTCGAGACGCTCGTATTGCTGGGTGATACACTGGGATACACGATCGTGGCGGACAACGTGATCGCGGACACGACGTGCGGTCCGTTGACCCTGGCGCAGGCGCCGCTGGGCGACGCGCTGGACACGCTGCTCAAGTCGGCCCGCATTCCGCCGGGTGCTTTCGAGATCGAAACGGGGGCGGGCTATGTGTTCCTCCGAGGACCGCACAACCCTGCCCCCGCGGACACCCGCCTGGGAGACGGCTCGGGCGAGGCGGACGCGCTGCTGGCCAAGCGCGTGGACGTGACGCTTCCGTCGTCGATGCGGGCGAACGGGCGCATGGAGGTGCCGCCGGGCGCGGCGAAGCTGCGGGACGTGTTGGCGGACCTCTCGTTGCAGTTGGAGATCAGCGTGCTGGCGGACAAGGGGCTGGGCGAGTTGCCGGTCAACCCGGTGGTCTTCCGGGACGTGCCGGTGAGCACGGTGATGGACCTGCTAATCCGGCAGTGGCCGGTGGCGAAGTTCGGGTATGAGGTGCGGGACGGCCGGATCGTAATTGTCCGGCGCCCGGCGGCAGGGCAGAGCTAACCCGCATCGCTCACCAAACGCTCTGCTACGAGCATTGGAGACCGATGCGGGCTAACGTCCGCCATGTTGGGCGGCGGCGCGCACCTCGTAAGCAAGGCGGGTGGCGGCGTTCTGCATTTCAGCGCCGAGGTCGTCGACACGCCGGCTGAGCAAGCTGTGGAAAGCGAGGCTGGGGATGGCGACGACGAGCCCGGCCACGGTGGTGGCGAGGGCTTCAGAGATGCCGCTCGACAGGACTTGCGGGTCGCCGATCCCCTGGGCGGTAATGGCGTTGAACACCGTCACCATACCGAGCACGGTTCCCAGCAGCCCGAGCAAGGGGCTGATCCCCGCGATGATCTCAAGCAAGGTCAGGCCGCGTTCGAGGGCGGATAGCTGGGTGCGTCCGGCGGCGTGGACGGCTTCGATGGACTGGGCGTGCCCAAGGTGGCGGGTGAGGATCACCTGTTCGACGATCCGCGCGAAGGAAGCGCGCGATCGACGGCACAGGGCAAGTGCGGCGTCGGCGCCTTGTTCGCCGGGGTAGTCGTCGACAAGCTCTTGCAGGCAAGGCTCGATGACGGCCGAGCGGCGTAGGGCGATGAAGCGCTCGATGATGATGGTGGCAGCAACGAGTGAGCAAACGGCGATCGGCCACATGAGCAGGCCGCCTTGCTTGAGCATATCGAGCACTTCGGGCATGGTGTCTCCTTCGTATAGTCGAGAACGGCCGCGTCTGGGTCTTACTCCAGGAAACGGAAAGTCCAGCGTATCTCGAGGTTTTTGTCGCGATACATGTCGGGCACTTCAAACGGGAACGGCGGGAAAGGCCCGGCGCGTTCCACGGCTTGTTTGCACAGGGGCGCGAAGGTGGCGGAACCGCCGGCCTCGACGATGTTGACGTAGGCGAGGCGTCCGTCGGGACGGATGGCGCAATCGAGGACCGCGCGGGTGGGCGACGTCCCCGAGAATCGGAGTTGGAGCGCGGCGCGCCAGTTTCGGTCCACGCGGCGGCGGACCTCGCGCAGGTAGGGGGCCAATTCGTGCTCCATGGCCTCGAAAGCGGCGAATCCCTGGCGTTTGACGCCGCCTTCGACGCGGCCGCGTTCGGTGGCGGGGGGCTCGTCGGATGGTGGCGGCTGCGGCTGGGCCTGAGCGATCTCGAACGGTTCGGCCGGCGCGATGGACTTTGCCTGCGGCTCCCGAACGTACACGGGATCGCCCGAGGAGGCTTCGCTGAGCGGGGGAGCCTCTTTCGCGGGGACTGGCGGAGCCGCGGGGACGGAGGGCCGCGGTTGGAGCGGTTCGGGTGCGGGCGGTAGCGCGGACTCCTGGTCGAAGTCGTCAATCTGTTCGACGTGAGGCGCTTCGCGCGTGCCGACGGCGTCGGAGAGGTCTCTGGCCTTGGAGTTGTGCATGGCGATGAGGTCGGTGGGCTCAACGGGGGCGTCGGCGGGGGTGTGGGTTTCGATGAAGCGTTTGGGCTGAGGGGGAGGTTGGGGATTCAGATTGAGCACGATGGGTTCGGGCCGCGCGGCCAATACCGTGGCAGGCGGAGTCCGAAAGCAGGCCATCCCCAGGAGCAGGGCGGCATGCAGTAGCGCTGCACAACCCCCGGCGACGATGATGCGCTTTGTGTAGGTCATCTTGTCAACATTACCTATACTTTGGGCGATTCTAACAGATGCCGGAATCAGATGCCGCAATGCGATGGGAAACGCCGCAAGAACGCCCGAACGACGGGTGACGTATCGTGGCGTCTCATGGGCCTGAAAACGCAGATAGAAAACGCAGATAACGCTTGTCAGGCGCGTGTTTGTAGGCTATAATGTCCTTTTCCATGTTCTCGTGGGGTGCACTTTATCATCGAGGGGCTTGTTTGTATGCGCCACGCGGCAAGTCTGTTGGCGGCGATGGAGGGCATCAGTCGTCCGGCGTTCCGGATCGCGCGCGAGTTGGCTAACAACAGCCGCTCGGGGCTGACCGTCCGTTTCCTGTCAAAGAAGCTCGAGATCCCAGAGGAGGAAGTCGAGTATCTCGTCGACGTGAATCATCG
>JAACEL010000339.1 GCA_011682535.1 Nitrospiraceae bacterium
CGACGATTGAGCAAAACCGCAGGAATAGCCCGCTATTTTGAGGTTCTTGCGATTGAGAAGCGCTCGAAGATGGCGTGAAGATGAGATGCGAAAATGGTGGAGTTATTCTTGCACGAGCCCTTAGCCGTACGCCCGCCCCGCGGGCTTCGACCTTGAACAAACACGGGGACATCACATGAAATTCGGAATCTGCAGCGAGATCTTCAAGGATTGGAGCGATATCGGACGCACCATCGACTACGTCAAGCGAGTCGGTTACGACGGACTCGAAGTCGCCCCGTTCACCCTCTCCCAGTACGTCACCGACATCCCTCAGAACGTCCGTGAGGAGATCGTCACCCGCGCCGCGCAGGCCGGCCTCGACATCCTGGGCATTCACTGGATCCTCGTGGGGCCCGAAGGCGTGCATATCACCACCGCCGATCAGGCCGTCCGCGACAAGACCGCCCAGTATCTCATCGACCTCGCCCACTTCTGCGGCGACATCGGCGGCAAGGTGGCCATCTTCGGCTCCCCCAAACAACGCAGCATCGAAGAGGGCATGACCCACGAACAAGCCACCGCCAACGCCGTCGAGGTGTTTGAAAAAGCCCTGCCCGCCTACGAACAGCGCGGCGTCACCATCTGCATGGAGCCCCTCACGCACCTCGAGACCAATTTCTGCACCACCGCCGACGAAACCGTCGCCCTCATCGAGCGAATCAACCACCCCAACTTCCGGCTCCTGCTCGATACCAAAGCCATGACGTTCGAAGAAGCCGGGCGCCCCGGCACCATCCGCAAGCACGCCCAGCACCTCGCCCACTACCACGCCAACGATGAGAACCTCAACGGCCCCGGCTGGGGCGACGTTGATTTCGCCCCCATCATCCGGGCCCTCAAAGACGTCGGCTACCAGGGCTACATGTCGGTCGAAGTCTTCGAATTCGAGCCCGGCCCCGAAGCCATCGCCACCAAAAGCCTCGAATACATGAGGCAATTCGTCTGACCCGCTCCGATCACAGACCAAAACAAACAGCCAGGCCAATATGGCCTGGCTGTTTGTCATAGTCGATTGTGGCGGTCGGTGTTACGCCGCTTTGTGCTTTGGGGCTTTGAGAAGCAGGGTAAGGACCGCGCTGGCAAGACACGCAATTCCCGCGATCAGGAAAGGCGTCGACCACGCGTTGACATCGCCGCCCTTGGCCGCATCCTTGAAGTAACCGGCGATGAAGGGGCCACTGATGCCGGCCACGCCGTAGGCGAGGAAGACCCAACCATAGTTCTTGCCCACGTTCTTATTGCCCCAGAAGCTGGCCGTGACCGCCGGGAACAGGGCGAAGTTACCCCCGAAATTGAACCCGATGATGCAGGCGCCGGCAATCAGCCCGATGGGGGTGGCGCCGACACGGTAGAACGCCAGCATCATGAGGCCTTGCAGAAGACATATCAGGAAGAGCGCCAGCTTGCGGCCGGTCTTGTCCGAAACGGCGCCCCAAACAATACGGCCAAGACCGTTGAGGATGGCGTACCAAGCCATGGCTGTTCCTGCGATGCTCGCAGCCGTGGCGGCGTCCACCGCTCCCTTGGCCTGGAGCGCGTCGATACCGAACAGACGAATGCAGTAGATGACCATGAGCCCCGCCAGTGTGGATCCAGTGAAAATCAGGAACAAGGAGTAAAACTGCCACGTTCTCAACATTTTCCTGCTTCCCATATCGACGGCGCCGCTGGCACTCACCGTTCGCGGCTCCCAGCCCGCGGGCTTGTAGCCAGCCGGCGGATCGATCATCACCGTGCTTCCCAACAGGATGCCCACGAGGAAGATGGCGCCGTAGATAACAAACACCGCCTGCACCCCGGGCAGCCCCAGTAAGCCGTCACACGTGTTCAACAGACCGCCAAACCACGCCCCGCCGAGTTTCACCCAGAGCGTTGCGCCAAATCCAAAGCCTGCAACCGCGAGACCGGTGATCATGCCTTTTCTGTCGGGAAACCACTTCACGCAAACGGCAATCGGCACCACGTAGGCCAGACCGATTCCGGCCCCGCCGATCAGGCCGATGCAAACTAATTGCATGGCGAAGGTTTTCCCCAGGAAACCGCCCAAGATGTAGCCAAGGCCGAGCACGATGCCGCCGGCCATGGCAATCGGGCGTGGCCCCATCTTGGCCTGCATACGCCCGGCCAAGACCATTACGACCGCGAATGTCGCTAGGGCCGCCGAGAAAATCGCCGCCGCCTGCATTGCCGTAAAGCCGTAGACACCGCCTTCATCGAGCGGGATGGTGATCTTCTTGGTGAACACGCTCCATGCGTAGATGGCGCCAAGGCACAACTGAATCAGCACGGCCCCCACAACGACTACCCAACGATTTATTGTCTTCTTTTCCTGCATAACTTGCCCTTTCTAAACGAATTCACAGTCCTTATTTATCAAAAGCCGAGCGCACGAGAACCGTACGCTCGGCTTGCAGATAGCTCGTATGTTCCCGCAGGTCGAATCAGCCCTTCAGCTTATGGGCTTCCTCGACCAGCGACTCGACCACACTCGGGTCGGCCAGCGTCGAAGTGTCGCCAATCTGATCGGCGGAGTCTTCGGCGATCTTGCGCAGGATGCGGCGCATGATCTTGCCCGAACGTGTCTTCGGCAGCGCCGGGGCGAACTGCACCACGTCAGGAGCCGCGATCGGGCCGATCTCGGCGCGCACGTGCTTGACGAGTTCCTTGCGCAGTTCCTCGGTCGGTTCGACATCCCCCACCAGCGTAACGAACGCGTACAGGCCTTGGCCCTTGATGTCGTGCGGCATCGGAGCCACGGCGGCCTCGGCGACGCTGGCGTGACTGACCAGCGCGCTCTCGACCTCGGCGGTACCAATGCGGTGACCGGAGACGTTGACGACGTCGTCGATACGGCCCATCAGCCAGTAGTCGCCGTCTTCATCGCGGCGGCAGCCGTCCCCCGTGAAGTAGAGGTCGTTGTACATCGTGAAGTACACTTCCACGAACCGGTCGTGGTCGCCCCACATCGTGCGCATCATGCCCGGCCACGGCTTACTCATGCACAGCTTGCCGCCTTCGTTGACGTCGCATTCGCTGCGATCGTCGCGAAGGATGATCGGCTCGACGCCCAGGAACGGCTTCAACGCCGCGCCCGGTTTCAGCGTGTGCGCGCCCGGGATGGCGGAAATCAGGATGCCGCCCGTCTCGGTCTGCCACCATGTGTCGACGATCGGGCACTTACCTTTGCCAATGTGCTCGTGGTACCACAGCCACACTTCGGGATTGATCGGTTCGCCGACCGTACCCAACAGCTTCAGGCTGCTCAGGTCATACTTGTCCGGGAATTCGGGGCCCTTCACGATGAGGGCGCGAATGGCGGTCGGGGCCGTGTAGAACTGGTTGACCTTGTACTTCTCGACAATCTGCCAGAAGCGGCCCGCATCCGGATACGTGGGCACGCCTTCAAACATCAGCGACGTCGCGCCGTTGGCCAGTGGACCGTACGTGATGTAGCTGTGACCCGTGATCCAGCCGATGTCGGCCGTGCACCAGTAAATGTCGTCTTCCTGGATGTCGAAGATGTACTTGTGCGTCAGCATCGTGTGCAGCAGGTAGCCCGCGTGCGTGTGAACCACGCCCTTGGGCTTGCCGGTCGAACCCGACGTGTACAAGATGAACAGCGGATCTTCGGCATTCATCTTCTCGCACTCGCACTCGGTGCTGGCATCGGCCATAACGTCCTGGTACCACACGTCGCGACCGTCTTCCATATTGACTTCTTCGGCGTTGCGCTTGAAGACAATGCACTTCTCGATCGTCGGCGTATCCTTCATGGCGGCGTCCGAGATGCCCTTCAGCGGGATCGACTTGCCGGCACGCAGCGAAACGTTCGACGTCACAAGAATCTTGCAGTCGGAGTCATTGATGCGGTCACGCAGCGAATCGGAACTGAAACCGCCGAACACGATCGAGTGGATCGCGCCGATACGCGTGCAAGCCAGCATGACGATGGGCAGTTCGATAACCATCGGCATGTAGATGCAGACGCGCTCGCCCTTCTTCACGCCCATGCTCTTGAGGACGTTGGCGAACTTGCACACTTCAGCGTGCAGCTCTCTATACGTCATCGTGATGCTGTCGTCTTCGGGCTCGCCCTGCCACACCAGCGCCGCCTTGTCGGCGCGCGGAGTGCTCAAATGGCGGTCCAAGCAGTTGTAGCTGACGTTCAACTCGCCATCGGCGAACCACGTGTTCTTGATAATGCGCCCCGCAGTGTCCCACGTGAACTCACGTGCCTTCGTCGGCTTCGTGAACCAGTCGATCAGCTCGGCCTGCTCCAGCCAGAAGGCATCCGAGTCGTTAATCGAACGATCGTACATTTCCTGAAACTGTTCAGCGGACTTGATGTGCGCCTTCGCGGCGAACTCTGCTGGCGGCGGAAAAGTGCGATTCTCCGTCATCAACGATGTCATTTTGTCTTGGGAATCGTCTGCCATTCTTTTACACCCTCCTTGCTTGCGTTTCTAACCGAAACTGGGTTGTTCACCAAGAACTCGTCACAAGAGCAACCCGGTTCTTGCCCGTTCAAACCCGACCCGCGCGAACCCCACCGCTTCTCCAGCAGATTTCACGCACAGGAAGTCGCGAAAGTATTCACAATATAGCATGCTGGTCACCAGGGAATCAACTGGTTTCTGCACGAAGACTGTAGATGGCGCAAACTGTGTACAGGCGCGTAGTTAATAGGACGAAACAACATTGTGGACCTCGCCGCAAAAAAGAATAAGGAACCGTAACATCATGCACGAATTCGGTGCATTGATGGACGGGCCCCCGGAATCAGCCCAGGAAACGCCCGGCCAAGCTCACGAACACCGATACACCCGTGGAAATTGCCGCATCGTTGAAGTCGAACCGCGGGCTGTGCAGCGGGGCGCAATTTCCCTCCTCCGAAGCCCCCGTGCCCAGTCGCAGGTAGCTGCCCGGAGCCTTCTCCAGGTAAAAGGCGAAATCCTCAGACGCCATCGACGGCTTGGTGATTTCGACCAAGGCGGCGTTCCCAAGCGCACTCCTGACGGTATCACGCACGAAATTGGTCATCTCCGGGTCATTGTGCAGGGGAATATAAGAGTCGTCGCCGAACGAGATGACGGCACTGGCGCGAAACGCCTCGGCGGTGCGCGCCGCGACCCGCTCGATAGCCCCCGCCATGAGATCGCGCACCTCGCCCGTTAGCGTGCGGAAGGTTCCCATCATCTCGGCCGTATCGGGGATGATATTGGTGGTTACGCCGCCGTGGATGCGGCCGATAGTGAGTACGGCCGGCTCGATTGGATCGACCTCACGGCTGACGATCGTCTGGAGCGCGGTCGTGATGTGGGCGGCCACCACGACCGGATCCACTCCGGCCGCGGGATCGGCGCCATGGCAACCGCGGCCCTGGATCTCGATGCGGAACCAGTCCGCCCCCGCCATCATCGGGCCGTCCTTGACCCCCACGCACCCCACCGGAATCCCCGGCCACGCGTGCAGTCCGAACACTGCATCGACGTCATCCAGGACACCCTCCTGGGCGATCAAGCGGCCTCCCGCACCCAGTTCCTCCCCCGGCTGAAAGATGAACTTGACGCTCCCGGCGAGCCGTTCCCGGTGTGCGGAAAGCACCTGCGCCGCACCCAGCAGACAGGTCATGTGGCCATCGTGACCACAGGCGTGCATCCGTCCCGGGGTTTCGGAAGCGTACGGTAGCCCAGTCTCCTCCGCCAGTTCCAGGGCGTCCATGTCGGCCCTCAGTGCGATGGCGCGCCCC
>JAACEL010000053.1 GCA_011682535.1 Nitrospiraceae bacterium
CCTTGCTCCTTATCAGGCTCGTCCTCACTGACGGCATCTATACGACACCTCAAGCATGACGCGACACTAGAGCAGTTTAAGTAATTCTGTAGCCGCAGCTGCTACAATGTGCCCTTACATCAAGAGATCTACAAGCACGTCTTGGGAGAAACATCATGTTTAGCGGCTCCATTGTGGCGTTGGTGACGCCGTTCAAGAGTTCACTCGAAATCGATTTCGACGCCTACGGCCGGTTGATCGACTGGCACATCGAGCAGGGCACCAACGGCATCGTTCCCTGCGGTTGCACGGGCGAAGCCGCCACGCTCTCGCACGAAGAGCAGAAAGAGTGCATCCGCTTCATCGTCGAACGCGTCGCCGGCGAGATCCCCATCATCGCCGGCACCGGCTCCAACAACACCGCCGAGGCCCTGTCCCTCACCCAATACGCCGCCGAAGTCGGCGCCGACGGCGCGCTCCTCATCACCCCCTACTACAACAAGCCCACGCCCGCCGGACAGATCGCCCACTACACCGCCATCGCCAAAGCGGCCGACATTCCCATTATCCTGTACAACGTTCCAGGGCGCACCGGTACCAACATGCTGCCCGCCACCGTGGCCGAGTTGAGCGCCATCGACAACATTGTCGCCATCAAAGAAGCGGGCGGCAGTGTCGACCAGGTTTCCGACATCATCGGCCAGTGCGGAATCACCGTGCTCTCGGGCGACGATGGCCTTACACTGCCGATGCTGTCCGTGGGCGCCGCGGGCGTCATCTCCGTGGCCGCCGACGTGGCCCCGGCCATGATGGCCGCCCTATGCGAAAAGTTCGCCGAAGGCGACCTCGAAAGCGCGCAAACCATCCACTACGAGCTGCTGCCGCTCTTCAGGGCCCTGTTCATCGAAACCAACCCCATGCCGGCCAAGGCCGCCCTTGCCCGCATGGGCTTCATCGAGAACGTCCTCAGGCCGCCGCTCACACCGATGCTGCCCGAAACTCAGGCCCGGCTCGACGCCGTGCTTGAACGACTGGCGCTGGTCTAGAGCGCAAGTACCACCACGGAGAATACGGGTAAGATGCGCGTGCATTTTGCGAGAACGTTGATGCTGGCTTTGGCCGCCGCCGCACTGGTGACGGCCGCCACCCACGCAGCCCCCGACTACTGGGCCAAACACATCCAGAAATTCGAAGACAAAGACAAGGAGCAGGCCCCGCCGGAGAACGCCATCCTATTCATCGGCAGTTCCAGCATCGTTGGCTGGGATCTCCGCAAGTACCTCCCCAACATGACAACGATCAACCGCGGGTTCGGCGGCTCCGAAATCGCCGACTCGGTCTTCTATGCCGACCGGATCGTCATTCCCTACAAGCCGCGGCAGATCGTGTTCTACGCCGGCGACAACGACATCGCCAACGGCAAGACCCCGTTGCGGGTCTTTGAAGACTACACGGCGTTTGTGAAGAAGGTGCACGAAGCCCTTCCGGGCACGCCGATCCTTTTCATCGCCATCAAGCCCAGCATCGCCCGCTGGAACCTGGTAGACAAGATGCGCGAGGCCAACCGCATGGTGCGCGCCTGCACCGAAACCAACCCCTTGCTCGACTACCTCGACATCGACACACCCATGATCGGCGAAGACGGCAAGCCCAAGGCGGAGTTGCTCCGCGACGACGGCCTCCACATGACCCCTGAAGGCTACCGCATGTGGACGGACCTGCTCATGCCTCACCTCGTGCCCGAGAAGACGTAACCAAACGAACCGCTTAGATCTCCGGCACGTCCACCCAGCCGCCACTCTCGCGACTGCGCAGCGCCGCCTCCATCACCGCCTGCGCTTTCGCGCCGTCCAGAATGCTCGGGGAGCCCGGAGTTCCGTCCACGACGTGCTGCACGAAGTTGTAGATCGCATGGATATGGCCACGTTCCCAGCCGAGCGTGTTCTTCGGCCCCGGCAGCTTCGCCGGTTTTGGATACCGGGCCACGCACTCGATCAGCTTGAAGCCGCGGTCGCCGCCATAGGGACCCTCCGGCAGCGTCGCGTCGTAATACTCGAGGTAATTGGGCTGCATCAAGTTGAACCGGATGGCCCCATCGCTGCCATGCGCCTCGAACCGGATTTCATCCTGCACCCCCGTTGCCAACCGGCTCGACTCGAGCGTCCCGATGGCCCCGTTCTCCAGGCGGAACATGAGCATGGACACATCGTCCACTTCCACCGGCCGCATCGCCGTGGAGCCTTCCGCCGCGGGACGCTCCTTGATGAACGTCTCCGCCAGCTCATGCACCCGCGCGAAATCGCCCAGCAGGTAGCGCGTCAAGTCGATCACGTGCGCACCCAGGTCGAACAAGGCGCCGCCAGGGCCGCTCACGGCCTTATCCACGCGCCAACTCACCGGGCGCTTCGGGTTCACATACCCCGCGTGCAAGTAGCAAACCCGCGCCGAGAATATGCGCCCCAGCGCGCCCGCCTCGATCAACTCCTTCGCGCGAAGTATGGCCGGCAGGAAGCGGTTGTTGAACACCATCTGCGTGACGCACTCGGGATGCGCGGCCGCGCACGCCGCCATTTCCCGCGCCTCCTCCAGACTCAAGCACAACGGCTTGTCCATGTACACATGCTTGCCGTGCTCGAGGGCCGCCAACAGCACATCGCGGTGCGAGTTGTTGGGCGTGCAACAGTCGATGATGTCGATGCCGTCGCGCGCGCACAGTTCACGGAAGTCCGTCGTGCCGAACGCGTAGCCCCAATCTTCAACGGCCCGCCGCCAACTGGCCTCCGTATGCGTGGCGACGCCCGTCAACTCGACTCGCGCCGGCGGCGGCTCGTAGTAGAACCCTAACGACCGGTACGCGTGGCCGTGCATCTTGCCCATGAAGCCATGCCCGGCCATCCCCACACGCAGTGTCCGCATTCTGTTCGTTCCTCCGTCTCAGGCTGGCGCGACGCAGCATCGTCCATTTTTCAAGGGAGGTGGGGCGTCTCGCCCCACAATTGGGGGCGGGACGCCCCCACTCCCCTATGTGTCTTGTGCATTCTGTTGTCCCGTCAAGAAAAGGATATGGGTGTTGCACAGATTCTTGTGAGGAACCTATTTTCTCTTGTAGATATGGGGGTTTTGACGATGGCACTCCTCAATCACGGCAATCTGTTGCCGGACCTCCTCGGGCGTAACCTCCAGCGGCACGCCTTGCGCCAGCGTCTTGTACAGCATGCTGTAGTACGCGCCCGACATCGTTGCAAACAGACCCCGCTTGGTTCGCGGTACCCGCCAACTGCGTTTGTGCCATTTGATCGCATCGGTACAGTACGAAGGCGTCCCGTCCGCTTGGCATAGCGGCTTGCGCTTCAAGCGCAGCCGGGGCGCCTCTTTGGGGTCGTAGTAGCGCCATTCCATCGTTTCCATGCGGCCCTGCAAGCCGCCGCGGGTTCCGTAGACATTGTAGGTGAAGGGCGAATAGGCGCGGCAAGACGAGATCTCTAGATGGATCGTCGGACGCCCCTTACCGCGCAACACCAGCAGCACATGATCCTCCGCATCGCCATAGCTGTTGACGTTGTCCATGTAACAGAACACCTTCGGCATCGTGTCCGTACCGAAGAGCTGCAAAGCCTGGTCGAGGGGGTGGGGTCCGGTGTTGAGCAGATTGCCGCCCATCTCAGAGGTGAGGGTTTGCCAGTCATAGCGCCGGGAGAAACCGCTGAACGCGATGGATATTTGCGCGATGCCGCCCAACACGCCCGAGTCGATCACCTTGCGAACCTGCCGGAAATAGGGCGCGAAGCGCGACTGCTGGAAGATGGCCAGCGTCTTGCCGGATTTTTTTGACGCCGCGATCAGGCGATCCGCGCCGCCCGCCTTCGAAGCCAGGGGTTTTTCGCACAACACGTTGAACCCCGCCTTGAGGAATTCCAGCGTAAGGGGAACGTGGAATCTGGTCGGGGATGCGTTGACCACCAGGTCCAGGTCATCCCGTTGGAGCAACCCGTTGTGGTCGTGGTACGTGTCGCACCCATACTCCGCCGCCGCGCGGTCGCGCCGCTCCCGCAGCGGATCCACCGCGGCCACGATCTTGAAACGCCGCGTATCCTGCGACAGATACGCGCCGTGAATGTCTCGTCCGCTTCTCCCCTGCCCAATAATGCCCACACGAATCCGTCTCATGGCCACACTCCTTGAAGGGCGCGTCGATCCCACCGTCAATGGTCAGTTCAGACATTCTGCCACGACACCCGCGTGCGTACCAAGTGGGGCTCACATTATGCAGTTGTTCTTATGCCACGCCTCTTGTTAGTATGCCCCCCGCGCTAGCTTAGGCGTCATATCGACGATTCGCGTTGTGACGCTGGCGCTCGCGGCGTAGGCCGGGGTTTGGACACGAGCCTGTACCGGCCTGGCCGAGAGGTCAGCGATGTGTGAAGTAGAGCATTGAAAGGAGTATTCCATGCCTGACCAGCCGGATTTCGGCGCCATCAACATCCACAGTAATGTGGCGGTGTATCTGCAGATTGAGAATCAGGTTCAGTTTGCGATCGCCTCGGGTAAACTCAACTCTGGCGACCAGTTGCCTGCCGTCGCCAAAATGGCGCAGCGAGTCGGAGTCAACATCAATACCGTCGCTAAGGCCTATCGCGATCTTGAAGTAATGGGATTGGTGTACACCCGCCGGGGCATGGGTGTGTTCATCAATCGCGACGTCACCGAGAAGTGCCGCAAAGACTGTCTCAAGCGCCTCATCGCGCGCGTGTACGAGATTGCCGGCGAAGCCAAGGCCGCCGCCGTGTCGGCCCGCGACGTCAAAGCCATGGTCGACGAGACTTACGCGGCCGGCGGCGAGCCCTACAGCGAGCCCCCGGCCTGCGTCATGGCCCTCGCCAGGCCCAAGGCCAAGCCCAAGAAGCGCGGCAAGTAACGCGCCCGTCGATCGACCTGAGCCACACCATCGGCCTGCTTCTCCTTCCGGAGGCGCAGGCTGACGCACATGCTTTCGGTTCCCTGGCCGGACCCCTAGAAGTTGCCGCGCCGCAGGGCCTAGAATGTACCGATGGGGCGTCATCCTCTCCGTCTGACAGGGCGTAGATCATGGCGGACACCCCAGGACGTGCATGACCGAAGCAACCGGAGGAACAAAAAATGCGCCGGAGTGTGCTTATTGCGATCATGATACTGACCGGCCCGTTGGGCGTGGAAGCCGAAACCACACGCGCCGACCTCGATCGGCTCCTCGACAGTTCGGTCCAGGGGTGGCGCTGGAAGCTGGGTGACACGCCCGGCGCCGAGGCGGTCGAGTTTGACGACTCCGCGTGGGAAAGCGTCGATGTGGGCCACCAATGGTGGCCCCACGACTCCGTCTGCTGGTACCGCAAGCGCATCACGATTCCCGAGATCATCCATGGCGCATCCACCGTTGGCGCGTCCGTGCGCCTGCGCGTCGGCATCGACAACGAGGCCCAGGCCTATGTCGATGGCGTCTTGGTGCAGCAATTCACGTGGGACGACGGCGATTTTCTGCTCACCGAGTCGGCGAACCCCGGCGACACGGTGACGGTGGCCCTGCGCTGCGTCAACCGCCCCGGCTACGGCTCCCTCTACCGCGCGGAGTTGGTCTCAAGCGCGTCTGAAGGAATACCTGAAGCACTGCGGACATTCCTCCGCAACTACGACCGCGCGCGCGGCCGCGTCGACTATGGCGACGAGAAGGGCGTCATACGCTGGGTGGGCGTCCTCCACTCCTCCCTGCAGCACATCGACCTCGAGGCCTTCCACGAGGGCGACACCGAACGATTCGTCGAGTCGATGACCAAGGCTCAGGAAGTCCTCTTTTCGGGAGCGCGAAACTTCACCCGAGACCTCCAGAAGATCGCTGGCGTGCTCAAGAGGCTCAAAGACCTGATCGCAGAGGGACAAGCCGGAGGGTTGCAGATGGCATACCCGAGCGTGGACGCCCGTGTCGTCGAGAGTTTTCTTCAATATGCCCGCGACGATCTCTCCGACGGTGTCCCCGAGCATGCCTTTCGCGCCTTGAGCACGGTCCAATACCTGTATTCCGTGGCCGACGAGGCCTATGTGAGCGCCGAGCATATCGTCTCCAACCCCAGCCAGGACTGGAAGGTACCCACGTACGAGACGGGCCCTGTCACCATTGAGGACGGCTGCTTCTGGCAGGGCGGGCGCCCGATGTTTTTCACCGGGGTTGGTCACTTCGATCAGGTACGCCGGGACGTGCCCATCCTGAGCGACTATGGTCTCAATATCATCCAGATCGAGATCGGACCCAACAGCGTGGTCATGGGGCCGGGCGAGATCGACGACACGCGGATCCGCCAGAGTATTCTCGCAACGCTCGACAACGCCGCCGCAAACAACGTCGCCGTCAACCTGCTCATCTCCCCCCACTACTTCCCACCGTGGGCCATCGAGCGGAACCCTGCCCTTGGCGAGTGCGGCGCCGGTTTCATGCACCACTGTATCGACGCGCCCGAGTCCCGCGCCATCTATGACCAGTTCCTGGGCGCCTTGATGCCCATCATCGCCGGTCACCCCGCACTGCACAGCATCTGCCTCAGCAATGAACCCCAATATGACGGCCGCTGTGAATACACGCGAGCCCGGTTCCACGCGTGGCTCCAGAAACGCCACGGCGAGATCGCGACGCTCAACACGATCTACGGTACCCAATACGCCGCGTTCGAGGACGTGCCCTTTCCCGGCCCCGGGCACTACGCCGCCTACTACGACTATTGCGTATTCAACCAGGACCGTTTCCTGGCGTTCCACGAGTTCCTGCGCGATTCCGTCCACCACTACGCCCCCGGCCTGCCCGTTCATGTCAAGGTCATGTCCCACGCCTTCGGCGACACCGGCAAGTTCGAAGTCGGCATCGACTACGCGGCCTTCACACGGCTAGGCGCCATCGCCGGCAATGACTGCGTGCAGACTTTCGAGGGCGACGCCCAGACGGAGTACCTGCAGCGTTGGAAGGACATGGCGCTGAACTACACGTTCCAACGCTCGGTGGCCCCGGAGAATCCGGTATTCAACTCCGAGGACCACATTATCGGCGACGGCGACTCCCGCTTTATCCCGGCCTCGCACATTCGGACGGCCTACTGGACTCAGGCGCTGCATGGCCAAGGCGCCGCCACAACCTGGGTGTGGGAGCGCGAACAAGGTGGCGACTTTGACGAGAACATTCTCACACGCGCCAACTGCGTGCGCGCTCTGGGGCATGTCGCCCTCGACCTCAACCGCACCGCCATGAGCATGTACTCCCTGCAACGCGCCCCCTCCGACACTGCCATCCTGTACGTTCCCGCCTCGATGCTCGCCTCGAACGACTTCACCGCGGAAGCGGCGGCGGCCTATGAAGGTCTGTATTTCGCCGATACCACCGCCGCCTTCGTGACGGGACAACAGGCCCAACAGGGCATGTTGGACGCCTACAAACTACTCGTCGTTCCCAACGTGTCTCACGCTCCCGACGGCGTGGTCGAGGCGGTACAGGACTACCTCAACAGCGGCGGCGCCGTCATGACCGTGGCCGACTGTTTCACCCGCGACGAGTACGGACGCCCGCGCACGAAGACCCTCGAGCAGGCCGGGCAGGGGCGCTTGGCGGCCTACCCCGATCGCCTCACGCCAAGAGCCTACCGGGCCATTTTGGATGGACTGATGGACGCCGCAGGCTGCGAGCGCCCCGTCCGCATGTCCGGCTCCCACGGCGAACCTATCTGGGGCGTCAACCTGCGTAGTGTCGAACGCGAGGGGAAACGCCTTGTGAGCCTGGTGAACTTCGGCCGCCGCGATCAGACGATCATGCTGCACACCCCGCGCCCCGTCGAGCAAGCCGTCGACCTCCTCAACCAGCGGCACGTGGAGTTCCCGCTGACCGTGCGTCCGCTTGACCCGGTCCTGCTGTCGTTCGACATCACCGAATAGACCACAGACCTTCACAGACACCAAAGGGGCGGCGCCGCCACACGGCCGGCGCCGCCCCCACTACCTCAGGGATCCCTCCCTCTAGCCCGGATATCTCACCGGCTTTGTGCTACGCGTGCGGATCTCACGCCATCTCAGGTACTTGCCTTGCCCGCCGACCTCGACCTGTCTCGACACGCTGTCGCCCGGCGGCCTGCGTCAAGTACCTGATCTGACGCAATCTTCACACGCTCGCAACGAAACCCAGTGGGATATCCGATCTAGTGATCGTGCTGGCTGTGCGTGGCCTTGTGCAACGCGATGCCGCCGCCGTTCACGGGGAACGGCCCGCCGTTGTTCGCCATGTATCGCACGAACGACACGTGGCCGTCCATGTAGAGCACGTTGCAGCCGCCGGGCACATGGTTAAAATGCGACGGGCCATCGGCCACCTCGTCCCACATCACCGGCAGCGTCGATTGCGCGAGCGCCGACGCGGCAGGGTTGTTGATGTCGGTGATCATGAACCGCTCGATGCCCTCCCGCAGATGGTAGGCACGGTCCACGTTTCCGACAATCACCGGCGAACCGCTGCGTTCGAACATCCAGTCCTCGTCCACGACACTCGGGCCGTTCGTCTCGATCCGTTCCAGTAACCCATTGACCGCCTCTTCGAACGCCGCGTAGTCTGCCTCCACCTGGAACATGCCCGGGGCGATACCCCAGCCCACGTACGCATAGGGGTGCTCGAATACTTCGCAGGGCTGCACAATCCCATCGTAGGCCGAAGGGATATGCCCATCTGCGAATCCCTCTTCCCAGTTGCTCGACAGCGAATTACCTTCGTCCCACAACTCCAGGGGCGTCGGCGAACTGGGCGCGCTCGGGCAAACCAGCACATTGAAGTCGCTGAGGTACTCGGGGTAGATGGAGCGGCAATCCATGATCGTCGCCAGCGCGCCCATGATCGGGGCGCCGTCGCAATGTGTCGCCTTCATCGACGGAAACCGCTCGCCGCGGCTCTCGTTCGCGTACATCTTCATGACCAGCCCCATCTGCTTGAGATTGTTGGCGCAACTGGCGCGCCGCGCGGACTCGCGCGCACGCGCGAGCGCAGGCAGCAGAATGGCCGCCAAGATGCCGATGATGGCGATCACGACAAGTAGTTCGATTAGCGTAAATCCTCGATTTTTCATAATGACATTCCTGTCCTTATCGTTCTGAATGGCACGGAATACTCGGAGCACTACGGATACGGCACATCGCGCCGTCACGCAGTCTGCGAGCAAGAGAATGGAGTTTGGATCAGAACGAGGGACAGGGGGGACCGCGTATGCGGAAGAGCTTTCGCGCACCACGACGCACCGAACTGCTTGGCGCACCGCTGCGCCGGAACTGTCCGGGGCCGGGCATGAGACAAAGCGCCGCCAGGGAGACGGTCAAGGCGGCATGGTGCAACAGCAGACACAGCGCACAGGGCTCGTTGTCCCCATGATTGAAGTCATGGGGAAGCACCTGATGGGCCACGGCCGCCGCATACAGAACGATCAGCACGACGGCCAGCGCAGTCTTTCGCAGCCTTACCATGCACTGATGCTATCACCGCTCCGCGCCTGATGCAACCACCCGCAGAAATTGACGCGGTGCCACGAAGTTGCTACGCTGAAATTGCTATACTGGCGCAAGTTCAGGACAGCCGGTTCGCGCCCAACTCGCGCCAGAGCAACACTGAGGAGACGACGATAGCTAAGAAACGAATAGGCGAGCTGCTCGTCGAGGAGGGGCTCATCACATCAACCCAACTCGCCGAGGCGCTCGAAGCGCAGAAACAGCGCGGTGGCAAGACCGTCCAAATCCTTATCTCGCTGGGCGCGCTCGACACCGAGAGTTTCGTCCGCTTTCTGGCCCACCAGCCTGGCGTGGCCAGTATCGACCTCGAAAATTACGACGTCTCACCCGAGACTCTTCAAACGGTGCCCCGCGAACTCATCGAGAAGCATGAAATTTTCCCTATCGACAAAATGGGCAAACGTCTTACCCTCGGCATGGCCTGCCCCCTCGACGCGGAAACCATCCGCAACATCGAAAAAATCTCCGGCCTCAAAGTCAAACCAATCCTGTGTCCCGCTGAAGACATCCAGGCCGCGATCGCCCGCTACTACCCCAGCAAGCTCTCCGAAGACGATCGGCCCAGCTACGCGAAGGAGACCAGCTTGGGCCGGGTCGAGAGCGCGCTCAAGCTCCAGCGCATCGGCCCGCTGATCAGGCAGATCAAGTCGTTCCCCGCGCTGCCCGAAACCGTACAGCGCGTCGAGCAGGCCATGCAGGATCCCGAACGCGCCGCGCGCGACGCGGCCGAGATCCTCGGGTCCGACATGTCGATGGCCGCCAAGGTGCTGTCCGTGGCCAATTCCAGCGCCTACGGCTTCGCCCGGACGATCGACTCGCTCGACCTCGCCGTGGCCTTGCTCGGACTGCATGAAACCTACTCCATCGTCTTGTCCGTCGGCGTAGTGGACCTGATGAGCCGCGAACGCAGGGCGGCCTGGGAAGCATTGCACCGCCGCTCCGCCCTGTGCGCCACGGCGGCCGGAGTTGTGGCCAAAGCTTCGGGGCACGCGCGATTGCCGGGGGTATACGCCGCCGGCCTGCTGCACGAGATTGGGCGCGTTGTGCTCTTGTCCATCGCCGCACAACAGCACGCACGCATTGTGGACGGTCTCGGCGGTGACGACCTGCTGCGCGCGGAGGAGAAGGAGATCGGCCTCACCCACACCGAGGCCGGTTATCAACTGGCCGACCACTGGGGACTCCCGAACGGCATCAGCCAAGCCATCCGCATGCACCATACGCCGGAATCGGCGACCGAAGACAAGGAGTTGGTCGCCGTCGTTGCGGTTGCCAGCGCCATGGCTGCCGGCGGCGACGTGCTGGCCCGTTTCGTCGCCGATCACGGCGACACCCTCGGCTTCCTCGGCCTTGACGCGGACCGGATCCCGGCGTTGTGCGAAGAGGCCGCGGCCGCGGGGCACACCGACGGATGATCGGAATCACGTCGAATCGCCGGATATCTCCGCCATGGCGCGCGCTAAGCAATCTACGATTGCCGCAATCCAGGCGTCCTCGATCACTTCGGGCGCGCCACATTCGCCGCCCGCCGTTCGGGGAATCACCCGGCGCCTCGTGCGCGTTTTCCTCATTGGCCTCGAATCGGGGCTATTCTGCCCGGCAGGGCCCCGGCGGATATTGTAGTTGGCAGCACGCAGATACAAGGAGAAGGTCATGTACGCCAGACGGCTACACGCGATTGTGTTAACAGGAGTCATCGCTATGACAGGTTGCGCAACAACGTGGCAGGCAGGCGCGCCGGACGGCGCCATCGACGTCATCGCCCATCGCGGCGCCAGCGCATACGCGCCGGAAAACACACTGGCGGCCTTCGCTTTGGCCGCCGAGTTGAAAGCCGACTGGTTTGAGCTGGATTGCACGCTCAGCGAGGACGGCGAGGTCATCGTCATCCATGACGACTCCGTCGATCGCACCACGGACGGCGAGGGCCGCGTGTCCCGCTTGCCGCTGCCCGAACTCAAGAAGCTCGACGCCGGCGCCTGGAAGGCGCCCGAGTTTGCCGGAGAACGTCTGCCTACCCTGGGCGAAGCCCTCGACTTGGCCAAAGAGCGCCAGATCGGCGTCTATGTCGAAATCAAGAACAGTTACGATGACAGCAACGTCATGAACAAGATCATCGACATGAGCGAGGGGCACAGCCGGTTCCGGCCCAGCGTCAAACGCCAGTTGATCTCGATGATCCGCGACAGCGGTTCCCGCAACTTCGTCCTTACCCAGAAGGCCATCGAAGCGATCCGCGAGCGAAATATGGAACGCCAAGTCGTCATTCAGTCGTTCTCACCGATCATCTGCACGATTGCGCAACTCGAAGCCCCCGAAATTCGCACGGAATTGCTCGGCGGGAAGGACGATAAGAAACCCCACCGCTGGCCCATGTACCTGCGCTGGGCGGAGCTGTTGGAAGTGGATGGATTCAACACCAACAACGGCACGCTCGACAAGAACCTCCTGGCGCAATTCCACGCGGATGGCATGACGGCGGCGGTCTGGACGGTGGACGACGAAGACGACATGCGGCGTCTGGCCCAGTGGGGCGTTGACGCCATCATTACCAACAAGCCCGACGTGTGCCTTCGCGTACTTGAGGAAGAGGGCAAACGCTGAGCCGAGTTCATATGAGGTCTTTCAGCTCACGATCGGATCTCGCGCCTCACCGTCATCGACGCTTTCCATCCCTTCCGCGAGGACTTCCAGTAGGCTACAGGATCGGAATCGCGAGGGTCCCCAGGATCCGGTAGATGTGCGTCGTGATCTCTTTCGCCGACATCCCCTGCGCGCCGGGGAAACTCCCCGCGTCCTTATAGCGGTCGTAGAACTCCGCGTGATCCGGGGGCACCGGCGAACAGCCTGGCCGCAGGTCATAGCTGGTGGTGTTACGCAACGGCCAGATGTCAACCGGCGTCAGCCCCGACAGGCCCTCGAACAGGTAGTTGATGTCCGACAAAGGAAACTCGGTCTTGGCGATCACCCAACTGCGGTCGGGGAGCGTGTTGGCAAGGATCCGCCGTTCCAGATCGGCCGCGATTTGCTTGTCCTCGATGAGCAGCCCAACCTCCGTATCCAGGTTGTCGGACCGCGGGTGAAAGTTGTAGGAGCCAATGTAGGACAGATGGCCGTCCACCACAAACGACTTCGAATGGACCGACAGGAACGGCTCCCGGCTGCGTCCCTCAGCTTCGGCGCGCGCTACCAGCGCCTCGAAATTCGGCAGCGTGATCGGCAGATCGTCGGGGTGCGGTTTCAACTCATAGATTCGGAAGCCCAACGCTTCGACGTAATTGGCCCGCAGCTTGTAGTTTCCCGCGTACGCGACCGTGTTGTCCGTCGACGAGAAACTGTTGGTAACGACGGTAATCTTCACATCGGGATGCATCCGGCGCAGTTTGCGGAATGCGCGCCGGGCCGTCGCGTTGAGAATCAGGTACGGACTCTGGATGACGAGGCTGGTTTCACTCTCGCGGATGATCTCCCTGATTTGCCGCGTGAACTTGCCCCCGCCCCACAGCCCTACGTTCCGGTTCTTGCCGGGGCTGTCCGCAATGAACTTCACCGTGTCCGCCGCCATGAACGTGTCGACGAATCGCGATTGGATCAGATCGCGGTCGGCCGAACGCGCGTCCAGGTGGTCGAATAGATTGCCCAGCCGGAAGTCCTCGCGCGTGGTACACGGGTGGTATGACTTGTTCTTCAATCGCCGCCGAACGTCGCGCAGTTTCGTGCTCGGAATCGAACGGCGGTACTTCCAGTACTTCTCGAAGGAGACTTGCACGTCTGCCAGCACCGGCCCCGTGACGAGCGCGTCGCGGTCGAGGAAGTTGTAGCTGGTGGATTGACCGAAATAGTGATTGTCGATGTTGCGCCCGCCAATCAAGGCGATGGCCTCGTCGAAAATCATCACCTTGTTGTGCATGCGCTGGTTGCTGTTGCGGAAGTAGAGCAGAAAATTCAGGAACACGCGGAACGGTGAAGGGCGGATGGCCTTGGCGGCGGGCCGGTAATAGCGCATCTCGAAGTTGGGGTCGGCCGCCGCGAGGAACGTGACCCAATCCGCGTCATGAGTCGATCGCAGATGGTCGGTCAGCAGACGCACCTTCACCCCGCGCTTGGCCGCCTGAATGAGTTCATACATCAACAGCCGCGCGCATTCGTCGTCGTCGAGGATAAAGGTCTGGATGTCGATCGAACGCTGCGCGTTCTGGATCAGATGAACCCGCAGCAGCAGCGCGTCGTGCGGATGGTCGATGATCGCGACATAGTTGCCCAGTTCCGTACCGGCATCGTCGCCGGCCCGGTTCAGGACGTCGCGTGCAAACGCATACAGCGGAGACGGGCCCGCGGAATCGGGGTCACCCGCTCCGGCCCCCGCCGGAACGGCCACCGCACACACACCCAAAAGCATCGCCGTACATTTCAGAGGGAAATGACCACGCATCACTCCACGACCCCCTCCCGCTGGGGGTTCCTTTCGCGGCGCCAGTATAACATGGTGGGACGCGTTTCGCAGGCGGGTCAGACTATCCGAATCGCCGGGGGACTACTCCTTCCGGCCGATCGAAAAGGCTCTGCCGATGCACTCGCCCACGCGATAGTACAAACTGTCCCCGGGCGAGAAGATGAACGGCTGCAGCTTGGCCACGTCGATCATCCCTCTGCCGTCGAGAATCTCCTCGTTGGCTTTCACGTCGAGGATTTCGCCGACGAACTGCGTGTGAACGCCCAGCTCGAACTCATGCCGGAGCGCACATTCGAGCACCAGTGGGAACTCCGCCACATAGGGCGCGTCAACGATGTCGCTGCTGACCGCCGTGAGCCCCGCCGCGGCGAACTTGTCCCCGTCGCGCCCAGAGCAGATACCCACGTAGTCGGCCGCCTCCACGAGGGCTACGCTCGGGATATTCACGGTAAAGGCTTGCCGCCGCGTAATGTTGGCGTAGGTGTAGCGTTCTGGACGAATCGACACGGCGATGCTGGGCGGCTCACTCGAACAGATCCCGCCCCACGCCGCGTTCATCATGTTCGGGCGCCTCTCCGTGTCGTAACTGCCGATGATGAACACCGGCGCCGGGTAAACAATCGTCTTCGCCCCTAACGATTTCTTCATCGTTCTCCTCCTCTCACGAACCCGCGTTCCCATTTCACGCGCATCACTTCGGGCTGACCCATCGTTCGTTATTCCGCTGGATTAGGCACGTAGGAACCCCCGCGGCACCGCTTGAGGTAGTTCAACCCGTGGACCTGGCCCGTCATCTCGAGGTCGTCCCGATAGACCGGGTCGTGCCAGCCTTCGATGTCGATGCTGCCCGAGAAACCGCCGCGGCGCAGTTCCGAGATGATATCGGTCCAGTTGCTGTCGCCGAAACCGGGCGTCCGATGATAGGCAAAGGGCTTTGCTCCCCGGATCCCATGCTCGCGCACCACGTCCCAGCAAATGGTTGCATCTTTGCCGTGAACGTGGAACATTTTCCCCACCCACTTGCGCAGTTGGGGCATCGGGTCGATGAGCTGGACCATCTGGTGGCAGGGCTCCCACTCGAGGCCGACGTTGTCCGCCGGGACCGCGTTGAACATCATCTCCCACGCGGTGGAATTGTGCGCGATGTTCCAATCGCCCCGCTGCCAATCGCCGCCCATGTCGCAATTCTCGAACGCGATGCGCACGCCCTTGCCCGCCGCCCGCTCGGCCAGCGGGGTGAAGACCTCGGCATACCGGGACATCGACTCGTCGACCGGCTGGTCGACCACGCGCCCCGCGAATCCCGCCACAATGTCACACCCAAACAGACGCGCGTTGTCGACGAGTTGCTCCCAACTGCGCCGCGTGTCCTTGTCCAACGGCTTCACACCGAGCGGATTGCCGAACACGCCCAGGCTGCTGATCACGGCCCCGCTGTCGGCGAGGGCTTCTTTCACGTCCCTTGCGAGCGCCGCCAGGTCCGTGTCGCCGATCGATTGCCAGAAGGTGATGGAGAACGACTCGAAGCCGTGGGAAACGATCTGCCGGATACGTCCCGGGGCATCGTCGAGACCGGAAACCAGCGTGCCTATGCGGATTTGTTCTTCGTACATGTTTTGTCCTTTCGCGTTGAATGCAAACTCGATCTTCGAGATTCTACGACATTTGCCCACGCTGTTCGAGCAGATTCGCTGAAAAACGGGGAACCGCCTCACCCAAGGGGTGTTAGAATAGTGGTATAAGGTCAGGGAGGGCACATCATGAACGCTCATCGGCACTACGCATCCTGGGGACTGGGGCTTGTGGTTGTGGCGGCGGGTCTGTCCGCGGGGTGTCCTCGATCCATCGCGGCGTTGGCGAAAGACGTGCCCTACGTGGCGCCCGTCGCTACCGATCGGCAGCGTCTCGACATCTACGGGCCGCCGGACGGCGAAGACTTGCCGGTGGTCGCGTTCGTCCACGGGGGCGGCTGGGCTATCGGGAACCGCGCGCACGTGAACTACAAGCCCGCCGCTTTCGTGGACGCGGGCTACCTGTTTGTCAGCATCGGCTATCGCCTGTCGCCCGAGGTGGTACATCCGGGCCACGTGAGCGACGTGGGGGCGGCCGTGGCGTGGTTGCGCGCGCACATCGCCGACTATGGCGGTGACCCCGACCGCATCTTTCTGATGGGACATTCCGCCGGTGCCCACTTGGTTGCGCTTGTGTCGACGGACGAGACCTATCTCACCCAGGCCGGAGCCGGACTCGACGCCATCAAAGGCGTGATCCCGCTCGACGGCGCCGGTTACGACATCCCGCTTCAGGTCGAGATGAATCCCCGCATCGCGTGGATGTTCGAGGCCGCCTTCGGCGAGGATCCGGCCGGCTGGCCGGACGCCTCCCCCGTCAACCACGTCGAAGCGGACAAAGGCATCCCGCCGTTCCTACTCATCCACGCGGGCGATCGCATCAGATCGGAGATCCAGTGTTACGCCTTGGCGGACCAATTGGAAGCCGCCGGCGTGACTGCCGAAGTGAAGCACGCGAAGGACCGCGACCACGCCAGCCTCAACCGCCGCATCGGCCTGCCTGGGGACGAAACGACGCAGTGGATACTTGAGTTCTTAGACGGCCTCGCGGACTAGAAGGAGAACCGAACCAATGGGTAGAATCGTGCGATACGAGTTCCTTGGAAGCCAAATGCTGTTCTTCGTCCTGTGCCTGACGGGAGTAGGTCTGCCCATCGCGGTGCTGTACCTACTGCGGAACCTCGTGCTCATCGAGGAGAAACTCGAGAACCCATCGGAGTTGATGGAGCAATTCCGCAGCCGCGCGCGGTAGGGGGCTACGGCGTGGCGCACGCGGTAGGGGGCTATGGCGTGGCGCACGCGGTAGGGGGCTATGGCGTGGCGCACGCGG
>JAACEL010000340.1 GCA_011682535.1 Nitrospiraceae bacterium
CCCGAACGCCGGGTGGCGTATTGTGGCGCGCCCGAAGTACCCGGGCAAGCGGCGATTACGGCAACACAAGGTTGCTCAGCCACGCTGACACCAGGTGGGTGAGCGTCGTGTCTGGTCCAATAGCGAGGCTGAGCTTGTCCCGCGCGTCACGGCGAAGTTAACCGGCGATGCGGCCGGAATCTATCCACGGGACATGTTGCGCGGTGGAGCGTATACTGTAAGTCAAGCCGTGTCGTTAGTCCTAATCGGCCGCGCCTTGAAGAAATCCGGCAACGCTTGGCCGAAGCGGTAGTCTAGGAGCTTAGTTAGCTCCTCTCTGGGAGAACCGAGTATGAAGGATGTCCTAGCCGTATTGCTGGCCGGTGGAGCCGGTGAGCGTCTCCATCCACTGACCCGCGATCGGGCAAAACCGGCCGTTCCCTTCGGGGGAATCTACCGGATCGTTGACGTCACGCTGTCCAATTGCCTCAACTCGGGATGCCGGCGGATCCTGGTACTGGTGCAGTACAAGTCGCATAGTCTGACCCGCCATATCCAATCATCCTGGAACCTGTTCCGCCCTGAACTAGGCGAGGTGATCGAGGTGATTCCGCCCCAGCAGCGCGTCAACAGCAGTTGGTTCCTGGGCACGGCGGACGCCATTTACCAGAACCTGTACTTCATCGACCAGGAACGTCCCAAGGAAGTGCTGATCCTCTCGGGCGACCACATCTATAAGATGGACTATATGAAGATGCTCGAGTATCACCGGGGGAGTGGGGCGGACCTCACGATCGCGGCGATCGCCGTCCCGCTCAATGAAGCGCCCCGTTTCGGCGTACTGGAGACAGACAACGATGGGCGCGTGGTGGGCTTCGAGGAGAAACCGGAGGATCCCAAGCCTATGCCGGGCAGCGAGGACATGGCTTACGCGTCGATGGGCATTTATGTGTTTAACACGGACGTCCTGAAGAGAGTGACCTTGGCCGACGCCGACAGTCCGGGCAGTTCGCACGACTTCGGCAAGGACGTCATCCCGAAGATGATCGAACAGAGCGGGGTGTTCGCCTACAAATTCGTCGACGAGAACAAAGAGGGCACCCACAAGGAAATCCAGTATTGGCGCGACGTGGGGACAATCGACGCCTATTGGGAAGCCAACATTGACCTGGTCGAGGTCGATCCGTTGTTCAATCTGTACGATCAGGCGTGGCCGATCCGGACGAGTGTGCCCACCTTGCCGCCGGCGAAGTTTGTATTCGCGCAGGAAGGGCGGCGGTTCGGCGTGGCAATCGACTCGATCGTCAGCCCGGGCAGCATCGTCAGCGGTGGCATCGTGAAGCGGTCGGTGCTGTCCACGGGGGTCCGCGTCAACAGCTACTCGCACATCGAAGAATCCATATTGATGCACGGATGCAGCATCGGACGCCACGCACACATTCGCCGGGCCATTGTCGAGAAGAACGTACACGTGCCTGAGCACGCCGTTATTGGCTACGATCTGCTCGAAGACGCCAAGCGGTTCCGCGTGACCCCAAGTGGTATCGTCGTTGTGGAGAGCTTCGATACCGCGCAGAATAACGGCGGGAGAGCAAAGTAGATGGACCTGCTCCGTCCACCTCAGTTGCATCACTATCCGAGCGCCAGCGCAATTGAATGGGTGGAAGCGGACGGCGTCGGAGGGATCGCATCTTCTTCAGTCCTCGGGGTCAACACACGCAAGCAACATGGCCTGCTGTCGGTGCGCCACGACAACGGCCGTATGGTGCTGGTGGCGAATCTTCAGGAGACCCTCGTATGGGAAGACCGAAGCCTCGACCTGTCTACCAATGCCTACTTCGGCACCATTCACCCGCGGGGTTATCTGTCGCTGGAGTCGTTTACGAATGACCCGTGGCCCACGTGGCGCTTTGTGCACGGCGACGTGATCCTGGAGAAGCAGGTGCTCGCCGTACGCGGAGAGGACGCAGTGGTCGTCTCGTATGCCTTGCTGGATGGACGGGAACCGGCCACGCTGGTGGTGCGCCCACTGCTTGCTTTCCGCGACCACAACGCGCTGCGCCACGAACAGGAGAAGTTCCCCAATTCGTGGCAGGCGACGGCGGAATTCATCGAGTGCCGTCCGTTCGACACGGGGCCGTCACTTTTTATCGCCCACCCGAACGCAAAGGTGAGCACGATTCACATGTGGTATCAGGGGTTCGTCTACGACCGCGACCGCGAGCTTCACCTGGACTGCATCGAGGATCTGTACCACCCGGGCGTCTTGCGAATGGACCTGGCCCCCGGCAGCGCTCGCTCGCTCGTTTTCTCCACGCCCAGCCCCCGCTCTGTCGAACTCGCCCCTCGATACATGGCCGCCGAGCACAAACGCCGCAGCCAGGTGGTGAGCCTGGATGGCGTCCAGCCGGGCTCGCTCTTCGAGTCATTGCTTCGCGCCGCGGATGCATTCGTCTACGAGGATGAAGCGGGCGATACCGGGATCCTTCCTGCGTTGCCCTGGGGAACGTGCGAGACCTACCGGGGGCTGATGGCTTTCGCGGGTCTCTTGCTGGCCCCCGGACGTTTCGACACGGCTCGGGTCTATCTGACGAGCTTGGGACGGCGCTGGCGTGCGGCGCCGACGGCGGGCGCTTTCTCTCCCGAGGGGGAGAGCGGCCAGATGCACCCGGCCGACGTGCCCTTGTTCCTGTTCGTGGCCGCATGGCGGTTCTGGCGGGCCACCCGCGACGACACCTTCCTGCACGACGAACTCTTGCCATTGCTCGCTGAGATTGCCGGCCACTACGAAGACGGTGGCGAGGTATACCTTACGGACGACAGCCTCATTGAACTGGGCCATAAGCCCGGCGAAGATTATGACCCGCATCTGCCGCTGGGCACCAACGTGCTGTGGTACAACGCGCAGATGTTGATGGCGGAGATGACGGTGAAAGGCGCCCCGAAGACCTCTGCGAAATGGCTGGCGCGGGGGGAGGGAACGTTTGCCTCGTTGCAGCGCCTTTTTACGTGCGAATGGCGGCCTGGGCTGGCCGACACGGTGCGCCTGGAACCCTTCGAGCGCTACGAAACGGTGCGGCTCAGCCAGGTGCTCTCGGTGGGCCTCCCTTATTGCGCGGTGGCGGGATCGCGGCAGGTGGCCGACTATCTTCGGGAACAACTGGGCACACCGTACGGTCCGCGCAGCTTGTCACCGGGCGACGCCAGCTATCGTGGCGACGGCCGCGACGTAAGAACGTTGCCCAAAGATTGGTCGGGGAGCGTGGATCCGGCTTGGTTCGGTGTATACTGTGACGCGTTGAAACGGGGTTCGGCGCGGATTGAGTTCGAGACGCTGTTCGCCCCATTTGAAACGGAGCTTCGCCTGCGGTGCTACGGCCACGTAAGCGGCGCATTCGCCGGAGACGGCCCACATGAGGGCTGCGACTTTGTAGCCTCCGCCGCCGCCGTGGGCGAATTGATGCGAATCTATGCGCGCGAGGTGCTACGCTTCGCGCATGTCGTCTAGAACAGTCCACATATCCGGGAACCTCTCCGGGAAAGGATTGCGATGCTGGAACTGATTGTCATTCTGGCAACTGCCACTGGTTTCGTGGGAGACGCGGCGGGTCTGCCCGACGAACTGTCGGCACTGAGCGCGGTGGCGGATAACGAACAACAATTGCTCGAAGCTGTGCGGGCCTACGACTTGCAGCAGATCGCTCTAGCCCAGTGGGACCGGGATCTGGCCGAAAAACATGCGCGGGCGAAAGAGACCGCCCTGGCCAAGGAACGAATCGCCCAAGCCCAGAGGCGCTTGCAGAACATCCGCCTGGCGTATGAATACCTGCTGTCCAACTACCGCAACAACGCCCGCGCCCATACCTATTACGGCGAGCTGCTGTACGACCATTTCGGCGATCAAGCGGGGGCCTTGCGGGCATGGCAGTTGGCCACGTCGCTTGACAAGACGCTAAGCGCCCCCCTCAACGATCTTGCCATTCACTACTGCCACAATGGGATGGTCCGCCGGGGGCTTCAACACTACGAGAAGGCACTGGAACTGGACCCTGACAATCCGGATTACCTGTTCAACGTGGTGCAGACCTACTTGACCCATCCCGCGGAAATCGAGTCGGCCAAAGGATGGGGGAAGACGAAGGTTTACGAAGAGGCGATGAAGATGTCGAAGAGGGCCGCTTCCCTATCGCCCGACGACTACACACTGGCGCAGGACTATGCGATGAATTTCTACGCGGCGGAGAAATTCGGGGCGCAGACGGACTGGACAGAGGCGGCGGCGGCATGGCAGTTGGCTCGTCCGTTGGCCGAGAAGTCCGTGGAAACGTTCCACACCTGGTTGAACGAGGGGCGCGTGTGGCTCAACGCCGGCGAGCCGGCCAAAGCCCGCGCTTGCCTCGAGCAGGCGCGGGCGCTCCGGCCGGACAGTCCGGTGGTCGACAAACTGATGGCCCGCAGCATTGCGGCGATGCCCCACGAGGAAAATGCACCTTGACGAGTCCGGGACAGAAACGGGCGTTCACCCGCTCCAAATCCGGCCAACTCGTCATCCTGGCCATCGCGTTGGTGTTGCTGTACCTGTTCGCCTACCGCAACATGCGTTTTTTCCTCGTGCCGTCGCGAAGCATGGAACCCACCTTGTATACCGAGGACTACATTCTGACGCTCAAGGAGAGGACATACGAACCCGGCGACATCGTGGTGCTCGACGATCCCGAGGACGAGGGGGGCTACGTGGTGAAACGTATCGTGGCGCTGGGCCCCGCGGATGTGAGCATTCAAGGAGGCTGTGTCTACGTCAACGGCCGTTATATCTCCGAACCCTATATCCTGGAACGTCCGGAATACGAAATGGAGCCGGCCCACATTGCCGAAGGTAAAATTTTCTTGCTGGGCGACAACCGCAACAACAGCGACGACAGCAGCCTGTGGGATGTCAAAGGCCAGCCTATCGATCACATCGTTGGGCGGGTCCGGTTCATCTATGCGCCATTCAAGCGTGCGGGGCTGGTTCGCACCTATCGTCTTCCTGCTTCGTCGCTTCCGGACTCAAGACGGCTGGCGGCGGCTACGCGCGCCGCCGCAACGCCGGGGCCCCCGTAGGGTGTGGACGTATTGTGGCGCGCTCGAAGTGCCAGGTTAAGCGGGGATTGCTCAGCCAGGAGGAAGTTAACCGGCGATTCCGGCCCGTCGTGAAAAGGGGAAATGACGGGCCGGACAAGGTACAATAAGGGGAAAGTGAAGGCACACCTTGTGAAACCGTCCGAGAAGTGATGAACAGCTACACCCAGTATGAGCGAGTCCGGTTCGGCGCCGACAGTCGTGTGACCCACGCCGTTCAGCGCCTGATCCTGCTGACATGCGCCACGTTCGCACTCCAACTGATACTCGACATCCCCTTCGGCCGTCCTCTTAGAATTGGCGCTGGGGCCGCACCCGGCGGATTCATATCGAGTTGGCTGGCTTTCCAGCCTTCCACCGTGGTTCGCGGCGCGCTTTGGAAGCCTTTCACGTATCTGTTTCTTCACGGCGGCCTGATGCACCTGTTCTTCAACATGCTCTGGCTGTTCTTTTTCGGCCCGGACGTGGAACGCGCCCTCGGCACGCGCCAGTTCTACCGGTTCTACTTCGTGTGTGGAGCGCTAGGTGTTTTCGCAACGTTTCTAACCTTGGGAGGGCGGCTGGCAGAGGTTTCAGTGGTGGGCGCCAGCGGGGCCGTGATGGGCATGATGGTGGCCTTTGCCATGGTGAACCCCGAGCGGCAGTTCTTCCTGTTCCCGCTGCCGGTTCCTGTC
>JAACEL010000650.1 GCA_011682535.1 Nitrospiraceae bacterium
GGATTTCATGCTCCGCGCGGCGCTGGATGGCAAGATTTACGGACACTTCGTCGCCTACGTCACCTGGGAGCCGCGCAAGCAATGGGATCATGCCAATAATCGATGGCAGGGCGGGCCCGTCCTCAAGCTCGTCTCGCCCGAGTTCTTCGGCAGCGACCCGGAGATCGACACAATCGACGAGGGCCAGTACATTGTCACCAGGCGACGGATTCCAACCGCCAAAGCGAAACTCATCTGGCCGGGATACGACGAAGCGATCGACAAGTCGGCTGGGAGCGAGGACAATCATCGCGATTGGTTCATGCCCAGCAGTCTGCGATTGAGCAGCCTGAACTTCGAGGACAGCACCGCGCCGAAGGCCACCGACAGTTACTCCCTGGTATCCCAGCGGCGGATGGTGGATCTCATAACGGGCGCTCGAGGAAAGCAGCGCAGCAGCACTCTGGACGCGCCGGGACGCTGGATCACGGTGGAGCAGTTCTTGTTCAAGGACTGGACGCTTGAGAAACGAAAACGCACCGAACTGGTCCCGCGAGAGGAACTGCTCGAAAGCGGCGTCATCCGCCAGGGCGACGAGAGCGATATGGGCCTGGATTTCATGACGAAGGACGGGTCGCTGCTCGCCGCAGACAATCATCCCAAGCGCACAATCGAAACCGAGGTCCCCAACTTCCCGACATACCGCCATGTTGTTCGCCTGGGCGAGACGATCCTCAACAACGATATAAAAAAACAGGTATGGCCGTACCGTCATCAGCCGTTTATTGTCGGCGTCAATCAGCTTCTCCCGCATGTGTGGTTCGGGCTCAACTCGGTCGAAATGCCACGTACGATGCAGGATATGACCAATACGGCGATGAGCCACATCCTCGATTACGTCAAGAGCATGTCCGACCCGACGTGGAAGGTGGAGGAGGGCGCACTGTCGCGTGGCGATACGATCAAGGCTGGAGCCGGCAACGTCATCTACTTCAAGAAGAACATGATGAACCGTGCCCAGCGCGAAGATCCGCCCAACATGAGCGCCGGTACGAAAGCCGCGTTCGAGATGTCTGTGCGTGAGACTCAAAACCAGACCGGGGTACATGAGGTCGCTCAGGGCCGTCAGGCGAAGGGCCGCGCGACGGCTACTGAAATGACGATGTTGCAGACCAATACCCGGCTTCGCATGGCGCTCAGCAATGCGCTGTTGGACGCCGCCACAATCCGGATCTTCGAGACAGTTGGCGAGATCGCCCAGCGCAGGCTTCCCGTGGGCGAGATGATTCGGATCGTCGGCGAGAAACACGCCTCTACCGTATCTCAGATATCGGAGGAAATGCAGTTCACGCGGTACGATCTGGAAATGACGGTCACGACGGCGATGCCCTATGACAAGGAAAAGCGCCGGATGGACGCCAAGGACCTCTTTACCATGGTCGGTATGCCGGCGCTGAAGGAACTGACTGATGCTTACGATGACATTATCGACGATCCTGAGGACTTCTTGGGGCGTGTGGATGCGTTTAATGAACTCATCCTGTTAAAGGAACGCGCCGAGGCCGAAGCTACGGCAGCCTTGCAGCAGCAGCAACAGCAGCCACAACAGGCTACTACCGAGCCCCAACCACAGCAGTAGTCACAGGAGAAACGGAAATGGCCAAAAGGCTCATATGCGCAATAACGGACATCCATACTTTTCGCGTCGGGGGCCTGATGGCGAAGGGCTGATAACAATGTCCTCGACGTGCGCGTAACAGGAATACGGGCCGTAGACCCTTGGGTAGTCATTGAGTACGAAGATGGGACAGAAACGCATCTGCCGCAGTCTCGCTGCGTATTGGGCTACGGCCCCGAGGAATGCGACCAATGCCAGAACAGTTCGATAGATGCGTCAGGAACGGCGGTAAGGTCCGAACCCAATCCCTCTCTGGAGGCCGCTATCGGTTAATCTGCATCTTAGGCGGCCGGACGTTCGCTGGCCACATTCAGCGAAAAGCCGGGGCATCCAAGAGGAAGAAGAAGGTTCAGGCGAAATCCAAGGAAGTCGGCAAGCAGTTTATGGCCATGAAGATCAAATAATCGTGGCAGGAGAAAATACCATGAAAATGGATGCGAAGGAAAAGCAATGGCTGGTGGAAGGTGACGCGCGGACGCTGATTGAGGCCCAGGAGATCATGGCCGACAAGAAGCGCCATGCCGCGGCGATCAAGGAAGTCAAGAAGCAGCGTGATGCGGCGGCCGCAGCGCTTAACCCCACAAAGAAGAAGGAGAGGAAGGTCAAACAGGCCACAAGCAAACTCTTCATGAGTAACAAGTACTGAGTGTTTCCGGTTGCGGTCGTATGCCGCAGCCGTTTTCGATAGCCGCTCTCTCTCGTGTGGCTGTCTGATAGTCGTACCCCATTCCCGATACCCGGCTCGGAAAGTCGGGCCTCTAAATGTTACGTCGCCCAGTGGACAGGTGCCACATTACGGGCAACCCGCGAAGAGGACAAGTGCCTCGTTAGTTGCGGGACATGATCGGTTCATGCGAACAGCAAGAGGATAACCCCAAGACTCTGACACCGAGGACAGGTGCCCCGGTTTAGAGAGAAGGAGATTCCATTATGGCTGAAGAAGGAGTTGTAGATTCAGCTAACGACGACCCGCTTGATATGTTTTCTGAGCCCACCGTAGGTCTGCAAGACCTGCCAACCGACGATGATGTCGGTACGCCGCCGGCAGATGCGGACAATACAGGCGCAACAACGCCTGGTGATGGGAAACCGGAAGGCAAAGAACAGTGGGATCCGACGCGTCAGCAGGCAGACCAGAACGCCGCCTCTATTCGCACGCTCACGGAGCAAGTGGGCGAGATTGCGAAGATGATGGGCCAGTCGAATCAGTCCCAGGGCGATCTGACCAACCAAGTTCGCGATGCTATCGTAGCCGCTAATACGGCCGCTAGGGAAGCGAGCGATGCTTCGCAGCAGACCGAGGACGATCCACTCGGAGACGCCTTAAAGGCGATTGAAGAGATGGACTCCGAGGAACTGGATGCGCAGCAGTTGGTGTCCGCCATGCGGAACGTAATTACGACGGTGCAGAACGCATCCCCGAAGTCAGATGCCGCCTTGACCGCCTTGCAGACGAAGCTTGATGCCACAGAGGCACGGCTTGGCAAGACGGAAGAGCGGTTGGCGACGAATGAGGAGCGAGAGATCAAGAAAGCCGCAAAGCAACGGATCAACTCGCATCTCAATTCGATGGATAGCAAGTACTCGCCGGGCAAAAGAACGTTCCGCAATCAAGCTGCGAAAACTGCTTGGGATGTGTGCTGCAAGATGGGTTTCAGTGAGGAGAATCCCCC
>JAACEL010000341.1 GCA_011682535.1 Nitrospiraceae bacterium
CCGCCACTTCGTGGCTAACTGAAAAAGGAGCAGTTCCCCACCATTCACTCATGACCGAAGAATAAGCCGTGTTAACTGTGAATCAATACACTAGAGCTACCGTGGGGGCTGAATCGGGGGCTTGTCGAGGTAGCGCACCTCGTAGGCGTAGCGGCCCTGCTCGCCTTCCTCAAGGGACACGATGCGCGAGTTCATCTCGAGGTTGATCTCAATGCGATCGGGGCTCCAGAACAGCGACAGCGTGTCGAAGTCCTCTGGAGCGAAGCGCTGCTCTACGCCGAACCCGGCCTGATGGTTGAAATAGGCGAACCTGCCTCCAGCGACGGCGTCGCGAATGACGGCCGTCTGGTCTTCGGTGGGTCGGGCGTCGTCCCAACCCTTGTTGGCATGAACCCACTCCGGCTGCTTGACATAGATGCTCACCACGTCCGGGTCGGCCGAGGAACTCGCCGCGTCGTACTCCGGGTGTACCATGATGTCGAATGCACGGGGAGCCTTGGCGGTCATTACCGTCTCGAATCGCACGGCGTCGCCGTCCAGCGCGATGGTGCGATCGAAGCGCGTGCCGTCGGGTGTCACGAGCGTCACGAACGCGGTGTCGCCTTCCACCCTGGCTTCATGCTCCAGGATGATGTCGCCCCGAGGTCCCTCGCCCTGCCGCACCCACTCCTCGAACCGGAACCGGTCGAGCGCACGCGCGGGTTGCAGGATGTTGCGCCCGGTCGGCTTATAGATCATCTCGACGATCTTGGCGTTGCTCTCGGGCAACAGCACCACGCGCCATGTGTCGTTCTCTATTTTTACGGCCTTTATGCCTGCATACAGCTTGGTCATCTCCGCGAGGTATGTCGAAGCCGGCGTCAGTTCATTGTCCATGCTGACTGCGTACTTTTCGCACAGCGCCGCGTAGCGGTTCAGTAACTCGGGGTCGAGTCCATCGAGGCGGGGACGGCAGACGCCGTTGTCATACTCCAGGCGCATAGTGGACGCACTCAGTGCGGCGCGCAGGCTGCACAGCGACGCCTTCTCGACGCGCGCCCGCACGGCGTCGGTCTTCGCGAGGGCGAGGGCTTCCTCGAAGTAGCCGACTATCCGCCGCGCGGTATCGGGGTTGATGGACAACGACGACTCCGTGGGGAAACACGTCGGGTGCAGGCCGGACGCGTCGACCAGGTCGTGGTAGTAAGTGAGGTAATCGAGAATGGGCTGGGCGGCCTCGGCGTAATGCAGACGGCAGAATTCTTGCGCTTCATCCCAACTGCTGCGCCCCGGTTTCCACAGGCAACGCGACATCACGTAATTGCGCAGGTCGCTCAGTTCCGTCGAGAAGCCGTTTCCGGCAGCCTGCATGAATACGCCACGTCCGTTGTTCTTCGCGAAGTAGTCCACGCTTTCGCCGATCGCGCGCAGATTGGGGAAGGGCAGCAGATAGCCTTTGAAGTTCGTGTTGTAGTGCCAGATGAAGATGTGGCCGGCCTTCTCTTTCCAGCCCGCCGTGTCTTCGCAGAAGGTGCGGTTGAGAGCGCAAGTGGGGTCGTCGATGGCGTGGAAATCGCAGCACTCGATGCTGCACAATTGGATCATTACATTCCTGCGCGCGCGGAGGGTCTTCGGCGGCTTACGTGTGTACTGGTAGGCGTAGGTGCTGATGAGCACGTCGGGATGCGTTTTCTCAACACGCTCGGCGACCGCGTTGACGAAGGCAAGCGTAGCGCCCGCGTGTGACTCCTCTCGTGCATCGATCGCCGCGCAGTTGTCGCAGGTGCAGTAGCCCACATTGTCCATCTGGGCCACGTTGATATTTCGAGCCGACGGGTTCTTCTCGATTTCGCCGAGCACGGCGTCCACAACGATGTCGAGCACCTCGGGGTTCGTCATGCACAACTGCGGGCCGCCGCCGTGCATGTCGAGCTTGCGCTGGCCGTCGACCAGCGCGTAGTACTCCGGGTGTTCCTTACCATACTTGGATGGCGGCACGAGATAGGCGACGTTGTGGCTCACCAGACGGAACCCCGTGATTCCGCCCAGCTTTGGGTCGCCGCCAACGGTGTTCGTATGGAGACGCGCGGCAAAGGCCGGGTCGCGGTTCGTCTCGCCATAGTATGACCAGCGAAACGCGAACTGCGGTTGGTAGATGTGCTCGCCGAACGGGATGCTGCGCGATGCGGCATCGGGGGGGAAGTAGGTGTGGTCGTAGGTGAGGTAGCGGGCTCCGCACCATTCCTCGAAGAACTCGTAGACGGCGTACAGCGTGCCGCGGGGACGTCCGCCGTCGACGTAGACGGCGTTCTGGACGGCGCGGATGCGCAGGCCTTCTTCCCCCAACGCCTCCGTGTGCGTGGGTTCACCCGAGGCCGCGACGGCGTCGGGACCGATGAAGACGCTCCCGGCGCCGGGTGACGGCTTGTCAACGATGTCGAGCGTTGTTCCGGTTATCCCGGCGAACAGCGTCTGGAACTCGCTGGCGGCGTACTGCTCGGATTCGGTTGCGGCGGAGCCGCAGACGATCTGCCATGAAGCCATTTCGGCGGGCGTGATGGCCCCTTCCACTGCACCCGCGATTCCCGCGGTTACGCACAGGATACACGCTGTCAACACGATTCGCATGGGTCTCTCCTTACGTTGGCACGTCATTGACAGCCGCCCCAGCGCGCTGTCTTGCAGTCCTCAGTTCTACCCCCGCGGCGGCCCTCCCGTCAAGGGGCACGTCGTCTCGCGAACGTTGATGTGAGCCGCCACTGTGCTTACAATGGGGCCAATGTCTTGAGTTTGGACATCCGACAAGGGAGAGGGAGCGACCATGAAGAGTGACGATCACACGACCCCCGGTAAACCGGTGTGCGCCCACACCACACCCAGGCGCGATTTTCTGAAATCGGCCGCGGCCGGCGCGGGATTCCTGATCCTGCCCAGCGGCGCCTTGCTCGGTGCGAACGCTCCCAGCAACAAGCTGAACGTTGCCATGATTGGCACGTGGGGCCGGGCCGACGCCCACTTCGACGCGATTTCGAGTGAGAACGTGGTGGCCCTTTGCGACGTGGACGAGAATCACCTCGCCCACGGCGCCGAGAAGTTCCCTAAGGCCAAGCGGTACGTCGACTGGCGCAAGTGTCTTGACCAGAAAGACCTCGATGCGGTGGTCTGCTGCACGACCGATCACACGCATGCCTTCATCGCCAATTGGGCAATGAACCGCGGGCTGCACGTCTATTGTGAGAAGCCTCTGGCCAATTCGGTTGCGGAAGCGCGCTTGGTTCGCGCCACCTATCTCAAGAACAAAGACAAACTCGCCACGCAGGTCGGCACCCAGCGCCACTCGAATCCGAACTTCAACCGCGTGCGCGAGTTGATTCGCGACGGTGCGGTCGGCGCGCTAAGAGAGGTCCATGCCTGGGGGAATCGTCAACTCCGCAGGCCCGGCTATCTGCCGGCCAAGGGCGAGCCGCCGAAGACGCTCCATTACGACCTTTGGCTTGGGCCCGCGCCCTTCCATCCCTACAATCCCGACTACTTCTCGGCTGGCCCGGGCATGAACTGCCTGCAATGGAACATGTATTGGGATTTCGGCAGCGGGCAGGTGGGCGACATGGGCAGCCATACCATGGATCTCGCCTGGAACGCCATCGACGCGGGTCTGCCGACCTCGGCCGAGGCCGAGGGCGACGCGTTCAATCCCGAGGTCAGCCCGGTCGAGTTGAAGGCCACCTTCGAGCATCCCGCCAACGACTGGCGCCCTGCCATCCGCGTCACGTGGCATCAGGGCGGCGCCATGCCGCGGTCGCCCAAGGAGTACATCGATCTTGACAAGATCGGCCACGGCGTGATGTTCAAGGGGGCCAAGGGATTCCTCATCGCCGACTTCGGATCACGGGTTCTACTGCCTTGGGGCAACGACGCCGACTTGACCTACTACCATCGCCGCGACAAAGACGAAGTCGCCCCCGACATGGGCCACTTTCAGAAAGAATGGACCAACGCCTGCAAGACCGACCTCAAGACCTCGTGCGACTTCGATTACGGCAGCACGTTGATCGAACAGATGCTCCTGGGACTGGTGGCGTACCAAGTGGGTGAGAAGATCGAGTACGACGGCGAGTCGGGCAAGGTCACGAACAACAAGGCCGCCAACAAGCTGCTCAAGCGCAAGTACCGCCGCGGCTGGAAGCTCAAAGGCTAGGCGAATGCGATGGGACGAACGCAAGTTCGTCTTCCGCTGTACGCCTATGACTCCGGTTTGAGCACGTCGTAGTCAACGGCCAGATGGTTCCCGTGTTCAAGATTCCTGGCCAGCATGTACAGATAGTCGCTGAGGCGGTTCATGAAAGCCAGGATCTCTTTGGAAGCAAATTCCGGCGTGGCCTCCTTGAGCCTCACGATGGCGCGCTCCGCATGCCGGGCCACCGCACAGGCCACGTCCACCTGGGCCGCCAGCGAGTTGGAAGCCGACACGATGAAGGAACTGGGGAGGGGGGTGTCCGCCTCCAGTTTCGCCTGCTCGGCCTCCAGGCGGTCGATCTCGCGTTGGGTGAGGACGTCTTGCCGGTACTCCGGATGTTTGCGCAACGGGTCGCTGCATTCCGTGCCGATGAGGAAGTAGACGTGCAACAACCAGGGCAAGAACTCGTCCAGGCCGGAAGCGTGTTCAGGGCTTTCCTCGACGATCCGGCGCCATGCCAGGGCCGTCTGCGAGCGTAGCTCGTCGACCGCGCCCACCGCTTCCATGATGCCATGCGACTTCGGCACCGTGTCCCCGCCCAAGGAGGTCGTCGTGCCATCGTCGCCGCGCTTTGTCGTTACTTGTGAACCCATCGTCTGCCCCCTCATTTGACGTGCAATATCACGGGGCAATGATCCGATCCCGTCACTTCTGACAGTATGACCGATTTTCTTACTTGTGGCAAGAACTCTTCGTTGACGCAGTGGTAATCCAGGCGCCAGCCCACGTTGTTCTCACGCGCCCGCCCGCGGTAGGACCACCACGTGTAATGCGCGGGGTCCGGTGTGAAATGGCGGAACGTGTCCACGTAGCCCTCCGCCAGAAACGACGTCATTGCCGCCCGTTCCTCGGGGAGGTAGCCCGGATTGTCCTCGTTCTGTTTCGGCCGCGCGAGGTCGATCTCGGTGTGGGCGATGTTGTAGTCGCCGCACAGGATGACGTTCCGGCCCTGGTCGCGCAGCCGGTTGCACAGCGCCGTCATCGCTTCGCAAAACGCCAGTTTGTAATCGATGCGCGCCCGTTCCGGCTGACTGTTGGGGAAGTAGGCATTCACGACGGTGAACGCGGGGTACTCCAGCACCTGCACCCGTCCCTCGACGTCGAATTCCTCCACGCCCATTACATCAACCGAGAGCGGCTCCTTCTTCACGAACGCCGCCACCCCGCTATAACCCTTGCGCTGGGCCGGCTGCCACAGGGCCTTGTAACCCTTCGGGTTACGGACGGACTCGTCCAACTGTTCCGGCAACGCACGCAATTCCTGGATACACACCACATCCGCCCCGCACTTCCCAAGCCACTCCACAAATCCATTGCGCACCGCCGCCCGCAGTCCATTCACATTCCACGAAACTATCTTTGGCATAAGTCTTTTCGTCCTCGGTTATGAGAACCGAGCATACGTTTCCGCCCCGCGCGTTTGCAAGAGGCGTTCAGGAACCCCGAACGCCGGGTAACGTATTGCCACGCCGGTGCCACATGGGAGTTGGCGGGCGATTCCGTAAGGCGTCTATTGTTTGCGCGTGATCTCGGTATGTGGTATTG
>JAACEL010000342.1 GCA_011682535.1 Nitrospiraceae bacterium
ACCAAAACCGTTTGCCAGCACCGCAACACCAGGAGCAGCCAACACGGAGAGGCCATGAATGTGACGCAGGCTTCCAGCCTGCGAGTGGGCAGGCAGGATGCCTGCCTCACATTGCGATGCCACCAAGGGCGGTGGGGCATTCTGCCCCATTTTCGGGGGCGGGACGCCCCCACTCCCCTATATGGTCTCCCTGTTTCCAGTCCGAAATCGCGCGATGAATCGCCGGATAAGTTGACAGGCGGGAGCGGGCTTGATAAAATCGTTGAAAACTCAAGGAAGGTGGACTGCACCATGTCAAAACAGGTCCTTCTCGCAGGGGTGAGAAGGGCTTTTTGCTGTCTGCGAGCGCTCCAAAGGACGGTTCAAGGGCGATGAATGGTGAAATGACGGTCGTAATGGATGGCGAACGAATGGCGGATACGCTGCGCCGTTTGGCGCGGGAGATCTGTGCGGATAACCCCGACATCGAGTCGCTGGCGCTGCTGGGTATCTTGAAGCGGGGACGTCCGCTGGCGGATCGGTTGGCGGGGCTGATCGGCGAGATGAGCGGGGTGACGCCACCGGTGGGTTCGTTGGCCACGACGCTGTATCGCGACGATCTGCGCGCGGGGGTGGGCCAGGTGAAGTTCGACGGGGGCGCGACGCACTTCGACTTCGCGTTGGACGACAAGACGGTGGTGCTGGTGGACGATGTGCTGGCGGCGGGCCGGACGATTCGGGCGGCGATGGACGAGGTGATGGACTATGGCCGGCCGGCGCGCATCCAACTGGCGTGTCTGATGGACCGGGGTGGACGGGAACTGCCCATCCAGCCCGATTACCTGGGCGAGCCGGTCGGCGCCAAGCCGCATGAGTATGTTTCGGTGCGGATGGTTGAAACGGACGGTGAGGATGTGGTTGTGCTGGAGCACCGGAGCACGCCGGACGAGGGAGGCGAGTAGGCGCGGATGACGACTGACGCGAAACGGGTGTGGACGCGCAAGGACTTGATCGGGATCGACGACTTGTCGCGCGAAGAGGTGGAACTGATCCTCGACACGACCCCGCAGTTCGCCGCGGTGACGCAACGGGACAGCGGCATCAAGAAGGTGCCGCTGCTGCAGGGGCGTCTGGTGGTGAATTGGTTCTATGAGCCGAGCACGCGGACGCGGACGTCGTTCGAGCTGGCGGCGAAGCGGCTGAGCGCGGACACGCTGAGCATTTCGGCGTCGGCGTCGAGCCTGGTGAAGGGCGAGAGCCTCCACGACACACTGGCCAATATCGAGGCGATGCGTAGCGACATCATCGTGATCCGCCACAGCCACGCGGGTGCGCCTCATATTCTGGCCAAGCGTCACCCCTCGCACATTATCAACGCGGGTGACGGACGCCATGAGCACCCGACCCAGGCGTTGCTTGATGCGTTTACGATGCTGGAATACGTGCGCAACCTGCGCCAGGATCCAAAGGCGCGGCTCGACGGCTTGCGCGTCGCGCTGATTGGCGACATTCAGCACAGCCGCGTCGCGCGCAGCAACATTTTCTGCCTGACCAAACTGGGCGCCAAGGTGACGCTGTGCGGCCCGAAGACACTCCTGCCGCCGCGTGCGGAGAAACTGGGCGTGGACGTCACGACGGACTTGCGCGAAGCCATCGCCGACGCGGACGTCATCTACGCGCTACGGATCCAACTCGAACGGCAGCAGAGCTGCCTGTTCCCCTCGCTGCGCGAGTACATCCGGCTGTTCCGTATCGACAACGACTCGCTGAAGGTGGCCCCGAAAGATGTGCTCATCATGCACCCCGGCCCGATCAATCGCGACATCGAACTGGCGGCAGAGGTGGCCGACAGTCCGCAGAGCGTGGTGTTGCAGCAGGTGAGCAACGGCGTGTCGGTGCGCATGGCGGTGATGCATCTCCTCGTGAACAGCAAGCCATCGGCCTCGGAGGAGCGGGCTTAATGAGTCTCGTAATCAAGAACGGACACGTTATCGACCCCGCGTCGGGCACCTCAGAGCGGCTGGATGTCCTGCTTGACGGCGCAAGCGTGGCGGAAATCGGGGCCGGACTGGAAGGCGACGAAACCATCGACGCGTCGGGCTTGGTGGTCTGTCCCGGGCTCGTCGACCTGCACGTGCATTTCCGCGAACCGGGCCAGGAGTCCAAAGAGACGATCGCGACCGGCAGCCGCGCGGCCGCGCACGGCGGGTTCACCTCGGTGGTGACGATGGCGAACACGGATCCGCCCATCGACAACGCCGGTACACTCGAACTGGTCATTCGCCGCGCCAAGGATACTTCCTGCATCAAGATCTGGCCCTCCGCCTGCGCTACGAAACAGCGCGCCGGTAAGGAAATGACGGAGATGGCCGAGCTGAAATCGGTCGGCGCGGTGGCGGTGACCGACGACGGCGACGACATCGTCAGCAGTTGGGTAATGCGCCGTGTGCTGGAATACGCCGACATGTGCGGCCTCACGTACATCGCGCACTGCGAGGACAAGTCGCTGTGCGATGACGGAATCATGAACGAAGGCTACGTGAGCACGAGGCTGGGCCTGCCCGGGATCCCCAAGGCGATGGAGGAGATCATGGTCGAGCGCAACATCCGCCTGGCGGGTGTGGCGGGGGCCCGGATCCATATCGCCCACATCAGCACGGCCGACAGCGTCGACATTGTACGGCGGGCGAAGGCACGCGGCGTCAAGGTCACGTGCGAGACGGCCCCGCATTACTGGACCCTCACCGACGAGGCCCTGGAGGGCTTCGACACCAATGCCAAGATGAACCCGCCTTTGCGCGAGGCGGTCGACGTGGCCGCCATCAAGGAAGGCTTGGCGGACGGCACGATCGACTGCATCGCCACGGACCACGCCCCCCATGCGTTCACGGAGAAGGACGTGGAGATCCCGCTGGCGCCATTCGGGATCGTGGGTCTGGAGACCTCGCTGGCGCTGACCATATCCGAGCTGGTCGAACCGGGGGTGATCACGCTGGAGAGGGCCGTCGAACTGATGTCGTGGGCTCCGGCCCAAGTGCTCGATCTGCCGGTGGGTTACCTCAAGAAGGGCGGCCCGGCGGACGTCACCCTCTTCGACCCGAAGGCGGAATGGACCGTCTGCCCGGAATTGTTCCACTCGCGTAGCCACAATACGCCGTTTGCGCGGCGCGTCGTGCGCGGCCAGGTGAAGGCGACGATTTGCTGCGGACAGATTATCTACCAAAGCGAATAGAAGCGGAGTATGAGTTGAAAGCGATTCTTGCACTAGAAGACGGAACCGTGTTCGAAGGCCGGTCGGTTGGCGCGGAAGGCGAGTCGTTCGGCGAGTTGGTGTTCAACACGAGCATGACGGGATACCAGGAGATCCTCACGGACCCCTCTTACGCCGGTCAGATCATCACCATGACCTACCCGCTGATCGGCAACTACGGCGTCAACAAAGAAGATGTCGAATCGCGCAAGCCCTTCGCGGAGGGCTTCGTCATGCGCGAGTGCTGCACGCGCCCGAGCAACTGGCGCGCCACGCAGTCGCTGCCCGAGTATCTGCGCGACAACAATATCGTGGCGATCGACGGCATCGACACGCGCAAGATCACGACCACGCTGCGCACCAAGGGCGCGCTACGCTCCGTCATCAGTACCACCGACCTCGACGCCGAGCGTCTGGTCAAGAAGGCGCTCGACTCGCCGCCGATGGCCGGTAGCGATTACGTCAAAGCCGTTACCATCGACGAATCCTACGAGTGGAACCCGCGCGCGGACGGAAAGTACCGCGTCGTCACGATGGACTACGGCATCAAGTACAACATCCTGCGCCTGTTGGCGGCCGAAGGCTGCCGCGTCATCGTCATGCCGGCGACCGCCTCGCTGAACGATGTGCTCGCGCAGAAACCCGACGGGGTATTCCTGTCGAACGGTCCCGGCGACCCCGCCGCGCTGCCCTACCTGTACCCGACCATCCAGGGCCTGTTCGGCAAGGTGCCCATCTTCGGCATCTGCCTGGGCCACCAGTTGCTTGGACACGCCTACGGCGGCGCCACCTACAAGCTCAAGTTCGGCCACCGCGGCGGCAACCAGCCCGTGCTGAACCAGGACACCGGCCAGGTCGAGATCAGTGCGCAGAACCATGGTTTCGCCGTGGATCCCGGTTCCCTCGACTCGGACAAGGTACGCATCACGCATACCAATCTGAACGACCAGTCGGTCGAGGGCATGGAGCACAAGGAATTTCCGGCGTTCAGCGTGCAGTATCACCCCGAGGCATCCCCGGGACCGCACGACAGCCGGTACCTGTTCACGCAATTCACCGATCTGATGGACAAGCACATGGCGGCGGCCGGCTAACCCGCCGCGAATGGCCTGTCTGCATCCTTCTTACCTGAAAGGAGCACAATCATGGCCCCCAAGCCCATCGTCCGTTTCGCATCCAGCACCGTCAAGGAACTGCGCCGCCACGCGACGCTGCCGGTGAAGTTCGAGAAAATGCTGGCCGCGTATCCGTTCGCGGACATGTTCGCGAAGAAGACCGTCGCCATCAAGATCCACGTCGGCAGCGATATCGGTTACACCACGGTTCACCCGCTCTTCATCCGCAAGCTGGTTGCGGCGCTCAAGGACGCCGGCGCGAAGCCTTTCGTCACCGACGGCAGCGGATCGTTGCACAACGCCGTGGCGCGCGGCTACACCGAAGAGGTTCTCGGCGCCCCCCTCATCCCCGCCGCCGGCATCGCCAACCAATATGCCTACTCCACCGAAATCGGCTACCGCACGATGGAGACGGTCGATCTGTGCGGCAACATCGTCGACGCGGACGCGATGGTCGTGCTCAGCCATGGCAAGGGCCACGGCAACAGCGGCTTCGGCGGCGCCATCAAGAATCTCGCCATGGGGTGCGTCGCCAAGGACAGCCGCGGCAAGATCCACCGTCTCCAGGGCGAGCAGTTCGGTTGGGACAGCGACAAGTGCACGCGGTGCGGCGAGTGCATCGAACACTGTCCGTCGCCCGACGCGCTCCGCTTCGACGAGAACAAAGACCTGCGCTGGTTCGACCACCATTGCCGCTACTGCCGCCACTGCGAGATGGCCTGCCCGCAGGAGGCCATCCACATCGACGACGGCGGCATCGAGTATTTCCAGCAGGGCATGGCGCTGGTCACGAAGGCGATTATCGAGCGGTTTGAACCCAACCGCCTGCTGTACATCAACGTCCTGCTCGGCATCACCCCCTACTGCGACTGCTGGGGCTTTTCGACCCCCGCCCTCGTGCCCGATATAGGCATCGTCGCGGGCACCGACGTCGTCGCGACGGAACAGGCCAGCCTAGACCTCATCCGCGTGGAGGATCTCATCCCCAGCGCGCTGCCCGAGTGCATGGAACTGGGCGACACCGGCCACCTCTTCGAGCGCATCCATGGCAAAGACCCCTACCTGCAGGTCCGTTGCACCGCCGACCTCGACCTCGGCAGCCGCGAGTACGAGCTGGAAGAGATCGAGTAGGCCAGTGGTGTGCTTCAGGCTTGGCGTTCACTATTCTGCCCTTGCTCAATAAGGTATGACGTGGGTGCCACCCCCAAACTCTGTTTGGGGGTGCGGGAATACGCGGGCACGTGCATTTGCTGTCAAGGCATTTGCACGCGGGGCACGCCGTTGAGGATCCAGGTGGACGGGTTGCTGCGGTCTCTGCACCCCCAAACACAGTTTGGGGGTGGCACCCGGGCCGAGGGGTGATCTGTTAGAGTGTCGCACGCTCTTCGCCGTGCACGCCTCTAGACCTCC
>JAACEL010000054.1 GCA_011682535.1 Nitrospiraceae bacterium
AATATCCACTCGCACGCTCTCAACAAAGTTTCGCAATTTCAGATCAACCATTACTAAGCGAGGACCAGCACCGCTTGGTCGCTCAAAAACTGCCTCAATAAAAACATCTGTCCCGTTATCCTTCAAACCAAGGGGAATGCAGAGTTCCTCGCTGGCCGGGGATGTGTCTGGCCCCAGCCGCCACTGCAAAGGGCCAGCCAATCTTGTTGGCTCATCCAGATTTTCCGAATCGCTACCCCACAGAAGAACACCCTCCCCGGAGGGTTTCTTGTACCCGAGTTCAAGGCCCACATACTGGGGTAGCCGAAAAGCCATGGGGCACTGGTAAACGGTCCCACTAGCCTCATCGACGACCTCCAGCACGAAGCGATGAAACAAGATATCGTACTTCTCTTTGTTTGTGTTATTCATTCTTCTGTAGCCAAGCTGTACTTTGCCGCTAGACTCAAGGACACTACATTCCACAAATGGAATCCAGTCTCCTGTACTAATGCTTTTGACCTCGATGATTCTCACGCTGCCGGGAGCATCAGATGGCTGCCACTGATAATGCTGCCTCTCTGCTTGTGGAATGTCCGCGAAACCTGCAATAGTGCCCTTAACATCCTTGGCCGCTTCGGACTCGCCATGAAAACCCTTCCACAATTCACGCCCCATGCCTGCAATCTCATTCCTGGGAATAATCCTGAGTGAGCGTCCCTGATCTGCGGGCTTGTCGGAAGCGTCCTCTGGAGTCGCACCGTCGCCACCGTTATTGCCTTTGCCATTTGGTGTCGGCTTGGATGCTTGCGTATCTTGGTTGTTCTCTTTACCCCGAGGTTCAACATCAGTGACCTTTTGGGGCGGATCAGGGCGCCGGGACTCCTCGACTCTAACACGAGCCGCGGCTAGAAGCTTCTCCTTTTCAGCCATTTCGCGTTGAACCTCTTCGATCTTCGACTTCTGGTCGGCCAATACATCGTTCTTGCTAGCAATGTCGCCTTGGAGTTCCTTGATTCTCAATTCGTGTGATGACTGCGCCATCAGCAACATGGCTACTGAGACACCCGTGCCGATGGCTAAAACGACAACAGCGGCGACGAGCAGGGTTGTCGTGGTGACCTTTTTCCGGGGTTTGAATGCCGAGAGAGGGCGCGTTTTGGCTTCTGTGGCGGCGAGGTCTGTTGGGGAGTAGCCGCTGAGGACGACGCCGGAGCCTTGCTCTCGGGGTGTGGCCAGGGCGGCAGCCCGCTCGACGTGTTTCGAGGGTTTCTCTTGCGATGGCCGCGCCGAAGCCGGGGTCTCGGAGGCGACCACCTGGCCCTGCCGGGCGGCGGCGGTGTAGGGGTTGTCGGGAACCGCGGGCAGCGGCTTCGTCAGATCGATGACCGTGGCATTGGGGAAGCGGCGGGCCTCGGCGGCGGCCTTGCTGCCGGCCAGCACGCCCCGCCAGTGATAGGTGCAGCCCGAGGGCAGCACCGAATAGTAGGTGGCAAAGCCGACCTGCCATCGCTCGGCGGGCGGCAACACGGCCATGCTTTCGACAAAGAGCGGCAACAGATTGGTGCCGGGCTCGAAGACGACGAAGGCCGGCATCTTGGGGTTCTCGTGGAAGGCTTTGGCCAACTGTCCGGCCCACCCGCGGTCGCCCGCAACGTTGGCCCACCCACCGCCCCGGCCCGGGACAATCGAATCGGCCAACTGCGCCAGCGGGCTGTCGCCGAGTTCCCGTGGTTCGCCTTCCCATTCGGTTCGAAACAGGCCCGCGGCGCTCATGGCTTCGAGCATTGCTGCCGGCCCTTCGGATAACTTTTCGGACTCGGCCAGGAGGAAGTGGTGAGCGATCTTGTTCGACCGTCCGGAGTAGTCGGTGCCATTGGCCCCGATTCGCGACAGGACGCTGCTCTTCTGAGCCCCGGCGGCAATGACCGTGTGAGCGAAGTTGGTCGGGTTCAGATGGGCCTGGGGATCGGAGACATTGAAGCGGAACTCGTAGCCACAGAGGGCTTCGAGGGCCATGCGGAACTGCCGCGACATCCCGGCCGAGACCGCCACGGTACTGAAGCCTCGACTGTTGGGCGCGAGGCCTCGCGGTGCCGACGTGTAGATCAGTTCTCGACTCATCGGATACGTTCGCTCCTATCGTATCTTGCGACTGCTGCGGAGCACTTCCTTGGCCCACTTGCTCATGCAGTACATCATGGGCACGGTCACCCACTTGGGCTGGATGTCTTTCGGGCAGATGCCATAGAAGCCCTGCTCTCCTTTTCCGACAAGCGTGGGGCTGCCCCCCAGGCTGCTCACCGGGATGTAGCGAACGATTTCGCTCAGACCCTCGGCGGTGGCCACGAACTCGGGGCAGGCCTCCATGAAGAGCTTGCGAATGGCGTCGCTGGTCTTCTCGACGCGGCCGAGGTCGAGCCGGAGAGACGATCCCCCGTTGACCTTGTTGTAGGGCTCGTCATCAATGGGGATACCGACGCATTCGCTCAGCATGTCGAATTTCGCGACGATCACGATCAGTGGCTTGCGGATGCGCTCACTCTGGGACAGGCCCAGGTAGCGACGGATGCGAACGGTTGCTTCCTTGAGAATCATCTCCTGTCGGATGAATGTGGTTCCCTTGTCGGCGCCCGGTCGGAGCCCCATGGCAACCTGCGGATCCGCATCGCCGCAGTACTGGCGGAACTGTGGCTCCTGGGTCGGGTCGAACAACACAAAGATGAGCCCCGACTCGGCCAGGTGCTGCACGACCGAGACGCTGGCGGCTTCGGTGCCGGGCAGACAGTCTTCTCCGGCATTGTCGTAGAACACGCAGACGCGGCCGACACTGTAAGGCCGATCAGCGTACGGATGCTCCGCCATCGGCCAAACCGTGAACTGCAGCGGCAGGGGATACCTGACATCGACGCCCTCGATGCGGGCCGTCTTGTGGAGTCGCGGGTCGTCGGTCTGCGTTTTCCGGATGGCCACAGGCTGGTCGGGCGTGGCGTTCATGAACAGTGTCTGCTCGTATTCCATGATGGCACTGTTGGCTTCGGGGTCGGCGTCGGTGAACGAGAGGCCGCCCTTCGGCAACAGGTGCCGCAAGCCCCACGTCATCGCCGTCAGAAAGTAGGACTTGCCGCTGCCCGGCGACCCCACGATGGACGTGAAGAGCGGCGGCACTTCGAGAAGGGCCTCGGAAATATTCAGATGGCAGCGGGGGCAGGCCAGTTGCGACGTCGAGACGCCATGGCCGTCGATGGCCTCTCCCTTGTGTGTGAAGCGAGAGGGGAGAAAGCGGAGGTACTCGTTGGTGCCCAACACGGGATCGCCGATGAACTCAGGATGCCGCGATACGAAATGGACCTCCTCCGGCGGAAACGTGTGCCAGCATGTGGGGCACGTGATCCTGTGGATGAGTTGCCTGCCCCACTCGACGCGCCGCGATTCGCTGATGGCCACGGAATTCTCCTTGCTGATATTCCAGCACGAACCCCACGCACGACCCATCGCGAGCGTGGTGATCCGGCAGTTGCAGCGCACTCCTTCAAGGAGTCCGCTTCGACGGATGTGTTGATCGACACACCACTAAAGCGTAACCACTCTGACTGAGCGGCTACTCCCACCCCAGCGGCGTTACAGAAGTGCACAATTCCCGACAATTATTGTTCCATATGCCGCCTGACATCGCAAGGACTTTTCCGTCATGAAGTACTCTTCAGAAACCGCGCTTTCGGCGTATCAATCGCAGCCGGTAGAGCACGTCGGAGGCAGTGTCCCGGTCAATGCCCATCTCGAGAGCCCGCTCAAGCGACGTGACGGCTTTGTCATATTGATGTGATTCGTGGTACGCGGCACCCAGGCAGTAATGCCCAAATGCGGAGCCCGGTTCGAGCTCAACGTACTCACCGAAGGCCTTGGCGGAATCCGCATACCGTTTTGCCTGGAAATGCAGCCAGCCTATCTTCCGCCATGCGAAGGAGAACTGAGGTTCCACGGCGATCGTCTTCCTGTAAGCCTTCAGGGCATTCACGGGGTCTTTCTTCACTTCATACGTGATCCCAATGTAAGCATGTGCCAGCGAGAAGCCTGGTCTGAGTCTGGTGGCCCTTCGCAAAGCACCAATGGCCCTTCCCGTATCATCAGCCCGATAGCGGTAAACGCCTGTCCACCCCACCCAAACGCCCGCCGCCAGTCCCCGCAACAAGCCCTCACTTCCTCGCCCCGTGCTGGCGGAGGAGGTCCGCGGCCCTTTTGCATCCCGCAAGGTTCGACCTCTGCGGATGGGGATGCTCTGCATGCCATAGCGGCGTCTTGCCGTCATGATCCTGGGCATTGACGCCGGCACCGGCAGACATCAACGTCGCTACAACATCGTCCCACCCCCGGCCTGCGGCCACATGCAATGGCGTGAGCCCACCAATGGTTCGCGCATTGACGTCGGCACCCGCATCAATCAGCAACTCAACAACTGGCTCCCATCTGGCCAAGTGGAGCGCGGTCCATCCCTCTTTGCCCTTGGCCCTGACGTCTGCGCCACGGTCGATCAACAGTCCAGCCGTAGCCACCATGCCCCGTTGCGCTGCCCAATGCAGCGGGGTCCGGCCAAGGCCGTCCACGGCATGCACGTCGGCTCCGTTGGCCAGCAACGCCTCAGCGATGTATCTATCACCCCTGGCAGCAGCCAAGTGCAGTGGCGTATTGCCCATCGCGTCTTGCGCGTGAAGGTCGGCTCCTTTGGCAATCAGCAACATCAACACACCTTTGTGACCTTGGGCGGCCCAGTGTAGCGGCGTCCTGCCGACAGAATCCGTGGCTTCTATGTTCGCACCCGCAGCAATCAACCTTTCAGCCACATCCCAGGATGCCGCATAGTGCAAGGGCGTCACGCCCATTTCGGTCGCAGTCTGAGCATCTGCTCCGTGGGCAATGAGCAGGTCGACCACATCCGGATTGTCATGGAGGGCCGCGATATGTAGAGCCGTGACCCCCTGTTCCTCCTCGGCGCTTGCCCATTCCGGGTGGCGACCCAAGTCAGCCTCCACCCTTTGTGAGGCACCACTGCGAACAGCTTGCATGAAGGCTGATCTACCACAGCCGCCGGTAGACAGCGTCATGCAAGCCAGTACTATCACAAGGCCTGTTCTCATGAGGCACATCATAGGCTCCTCTCATTCCTAGCCCTTCTGACGGGGCAAGCCTATCTCCAGACAAATATAATACCCCTAACCGCGCATTGATGGAACACCGTCCGCCGAAACCACCACGCCGAACCATCCCCCGTCTGGCGAACTGAGCACGTCCGACCTCCTCATAACCCGAGCCTACGTTCTCGGCAGAGACAGAGAGACTTTGGGCCAATCGGGAGGCCAGACCCGGCGATATGCCCGCGGCGGCATGTCTCCCATGTGTCTCTGGGCGAGACGACACATGGCGGCCCTGCACGTAACCCGTTGCCACACAGGCGGTAAAAAGCGAAACGCCGCGACCTCTCGGCCACGGCGTTTCTGATAACCTCAGGGGAGCTTATGTTTGCTCCCATCTTTTCTGGTAGCGGGGGCGGGATTCGAACCCGCGACCTTCGGGTTATGAGCACGCCGGGTCGTGGGTGAGAAACGACCCGCGTGGCCCCGCTGGCAAGTTGGCAGCTTAATCCGTAACCCATTGCCACACAGTGAGCAACGTTTCTGGCCAGAAGCCAAGGGGAATCCGCCCGTTCGTTGCATTCATTGCATTCGATAGCGCCAGAAGCGCGTAGTCTACGCGCGCGGCCACGCCGCCGAGGGCATGTTCCGGCGGTAAAGAGTAGATACTCTTGGTGTGAACGGCGGAGCAAAAGTGCGGCACCTCTGTCCGGGCACCGGTGCATATTGCGGACCGCTGGCGGCTGGACTATAATCACCGTCGGTCGCACAGCTTGCTCTCGTGGTTGACGCCGGCGGAGTTCGCGGCACGGTGCCGCGGGCGGGATTCCTGCCTGGAGCCAGTTGCGGCGGTCGATGAGGACCGGATGGTCACTGCGGACGACAGTAGCCTCGCCGACAGTTTTACCCCAGTGGCCGAGAAGTTGGAGGTTGACCATGCCAGGTGAGCGGGCGAGGTGGAGCGCGATTCTCCTGGCCTTGGCCTTGCAGGGCTGTGAAGCGGGGACTGGGCCTTACTCCCATCCGAGCGAGAACAGGGAAGGCACGATCTTGAGTAACCAACCGATGGCGAACGAGGTTCTTGGACAACTCCTCGCGACGGAGGCCGGTTTGGCCATCTGCTGGCTGGGTAACGATGGTTGGCTCATTCGCGGCCAGGGACGGCTGATCGCATTTGATCTGGACCTGGAGTCGGCCTCGCGACTGCGTAAGCCGCCCATCTCCGCTGAGCAATTGGCTCCCGCTTTGGACGCAGTATTCATTACGCATGAGCACGCGGACCATTTCAACGACGCCACGGCCGCTATTCTCGCCGAACGGTCCAAATGCCTTTTCGTGGTGCCGGCCAACTGTGTCGACAAGGCCCGTTCGCTGGGCATTCCGGAGGAGAGGCTGGTCGTGGCCCGGCCGAGGCTGCCGTTTGACCTGTTGGGTCTGCGGGTTCAGCCCCTGCGGGCCCTGCATGGCCACCGCCAGCAGGCCTTGCACCGCGGGGCCAACCTTGACGATTGCGGCTACGTGCTGACCATGGCGGGAAGGACACTGCTGCAGCCAGGCGACTCGATTCTGACCGAAGACCAACTGCTGCGGCAAGGCGTAGACATCCTGTTTGTCTCTCCCACGATTCACAACATGCACATTCAGCCGGCCTCCGTGCTGATCAACGCTCTGCGGCCCGGTTGGGTTTTCCCTCAGCACTTCGACACCTACACGCAGACGGAGAGCAACTCCTTCTGGACGGTCGGCTATCCCGATGAACTCCGCGCTGCTCTGCCACCGGACCGGCAATCGTGCTATCATAAGTTGCGGCAAGGCGAGGTGTTCCTCATCGACGCCAAGAGGGAAGGTGAATGATCGTGGCCGGGAGCAGTTGGCCAGAGTGACGGGAAGCCCAGGAGCCGACAGCCTGCGAAACGACTATCGGGCGCGGACCTTGCGGGGTAGACACGGTTCTCTGTAGGAGAGGAAAACAATCATGGCGAAGGTACTGGTCGTTTACTGTTCCATGTCGGGTAACACCAAGGCGGCCGCTGAGGCGGTCGCGGAGGGTGCCCGGGCTGCGGGAGCCGAGGTCGCTGTGAAGAATGGTTTCGAGGCCCAGTCCGAAGATCTGCTCTGGTGCAGCGCCGTGGCCCTGGGCTCTTACGACGCCTTCAGCTATATGGGCGGCGGACTGAAGGACTTCCTCGACCGCGCCTTCTATCCCACGCAAGGCCAGGTTACTGACAAACCCTACGCAGCCTTTGTGACCCATGGCGGCGGCGGGAAGGCGGTCGCCAGCGTGGAATCGGTCGCCAAGTCATTCAAGCTGGCGAAGATCACTGAGTCCGTCCTGGTCAAAGGCTGCCCCGACGGCCAAGCGGTTGCGGCGCTGAAGAGTCTCGGGAGCAAGCTCGCCGCCAGCCCGGGGAAGCCATGATGCTGCCAGGCCACGCGATTTGCCGCTGAGTGGACGGGCCGGACACTGGCCGGCGTTGTCCAGGACATTGCATAGAATCGTCTTCCGCATCAGGCGAGATTTGACGATGAAGCAAGACCGCACCAACCCAGGTGACCCGTCTGACGGAATAGTAGCTCATTTTACAGGCCCCTTCTCCTGGCCGGGGACACCGGATGCGCCGTCCGTCTTTGACGCGGAGCTCCGGCGGTCGCCAGGCATCTACCTCTGGACTGTGCCGCTGCCGGAAGGTTATCTGGTCTACTATGTTGGGGAAACAGGCCGAAGTTTCGGGGTACGGCTATTTGAGCACTACAAGGAGCATGCCGCATGCATGTACCACCTCTATTCGCCGGCGGAGTTCACGCGGGGCGAGAAGGTCATGCTGTGGCCGGGCCGGTATGATGCCGAGCATCCGAAGTCGAATCAGGAGTGCGTTGCCCAGTATTCGAATCTGGCCTCGGTGGCGAAGGAACTCGCTTACGTCTACCGGTTCTTCCTGGCTCCGCTCTCATGCGAAATCCGAATCCGCCGGCGCATCGAGGCCGCCATCGCGGGGGCCCTCTACGCTGCTCCTGGCCCGGCAGGCGCGTTCCAGGACAGACGTATCCGCTATTCCCCCAGGACGACTGAGGAGTTGCCGGTTTTGTGCACGGTCACTTGCGATTTGCCCCTCGTTGGCCTTCCGGAGCAAATCGAGGTATAGCCCGAATGGTGCTTCCGTCATTCACTGTTGGTGACTCACGCTTAACTCATTGGCACCACGCCGGTTACGAAAAGAACTCGCCAGGAACGACAGAAATCGGCTGCAACTCACTGTAGTGCCAAAGGTTAGACTGTATTCGCCAACAACGGATGACGGAAGCACCGGCAGTTGGCCTCAAACCCCTCTGCTCGCTTGTCACTGGAGCCCTTGATCGGCGAGCATCAGATTGGAGCCATCAGGGTGCGGCTAGGCGGGCGACCGAGGCTGCTTGCGATCAGGGCATCCAGCTCTGAGCCAATGCCAAAAGATGTCCATGAGATTCTGCGTTCGTGGGTAGCGACGAGGATATAGACGGTCGAGCGGCGAGCGATCAGACGGAAGAATGGGGCGGCCTCCGTGGGTAGCCAACGGCTCGGCATCATGGCTTGTCTTTGGGACCGAGCACCGGACCCCTTGCCTGTGTCTGGCCCCGCCAGTCGCAGAACGGAGGAGTTGGCAACTAGGGGGCCATCGGGTAGAATATCCAAGGTTCAGGTACGCCAGCCCATGAGCCCGTGCGGAGAGCGAGGTACATGTCAGTCTCACTGGGGACCCAGGTGCGCATCTTGCGATTGAGCTTCGTCTTTCTGCCGCCGATCCGCGAGAGGTGGGCTCACTCGAACGCATATGCATGCCGTAAATACCTGTGAAAGGATGCCGCCTTGTCTTCTGGCCAGCAGAAAGGTGAGTCCCCTACAGTTCGGGCGGTGCATTCCGCGGCGGGACTCGCTCACCAGCCTCCTCCTCTTTTCGATGCTGTTGGCTGCATTTGCATCGCCGAGGGCAAGATACTCCTTCTCAAGCGGCACCCTGACAAGTCCTATCCGGCCACGTGGGGCATTCCAACAGGGAAAGTTCTTCCCGAAGAGAGCCGCACACGTGCCATCGTTCGCGAAATGTACGAAGAGACATCCAACCTCGTTTCCTTCGAGAACCTGGCTCTCCTTGACACCTATCATGTTGTAACCTCTGAGATGTCGTTTCTCTACACGGTCTATTCGTGCCACTTCGAGGAGACACCGCAGATATCCATTAACCCGGCCGAACACACCGCCTACGGATGGTCTTCCTACGCGGAGGCGCTTAGTCTACAACTTGTCCCAGGACTAGCCGAGTGTTTGCGCGATGCCAGGTCAAGGTTGCCGTTACCATCGTGCCAACCCATGCTGTTTCCGGAGCTGGAGTGTCTACCTGCCCGTACATCTCCCACAATCCTTGAGGCAGGGGTCAAAGAGGCGCTGCCGGTGACGATGCCGTCCGCTATTGTCAGAGCCAAGACCGACGGGCACTGGGTTGCGTCATTCGGCCCTCCTGCCTCTGGCAAGACCACCACCCTTAAGGCCATGTCCTTGGCCCATTCGACCTACGCCTTTGTAGAGAATCGTTCAATCCTGCGCCGGAGTTCCCGTCTGAACCATTACTTGACGGAGGCGTTTGAGCAGCGGGACGCGTCGTCCTTCTTTCGGTTTCAGATGGAAGTTCTCCACATGCGATTCATACAGTCAATCTCGGCCCCCAACATGGCCTTGGTTGACGAGAGCATCTTTAGTCCGCTGGCGTACTCGCGTGGCCTGCTGCGAATGGGCTGGCTGCACGAGCGCGAGTATCAAACCTTCTATAGCCACTATGCCGTATACTTGCAGCTGCTTCCGCCACCCAAGACGGTCCTATACTGCCATTCTCCCGTGGGCATCTTGCTACGCCGAATTCGAAGGCGGGGCAGGAAGATTGAACGGCTCTACAGCCCCGACTATATAGAGTGTCTGCACGCCGCCTTCGCGGAAGTCGCAACCGAGCTGGCATCGTATACAACCATAGTGCAGGTGGATACCGCGCACCTTTCTGTTGAGGAAATCATACGGCTCTATGCGCCGCCCTCATGAACAGTATCTAGGCGATCTTCGCAATGCTAGCCTGGGGTTCTGGTCCAGCGGGAACCGCCCGACCCAGGATACCTTCGGCCTTTCTCTTAAGGAGTCCCTCCTCCATTTCGCTTGTCTATACCTCTTGTCGGACAAAATTGTTGCTGCTGCGTCGTTTTACTTTGAGTCTCCCAGCACACGCGAGATCGCTGCTCGCATGCGGCCCATTTTTCAAGATGGCGATGCTGTCTTCTTCGTGGATGAATCAGTTGAGGGTTTCGCCGCCCATGGCCTGCTCAAGAAGGAGAAGAGCCCTCGTGGCCTGATCGCCTATCGCGACAGGGATATCATCTTGGCCAAGGCGCATGAGTTGGACAACTATCGCTTCATCCTGAAACGCCCGGACATTAGCATTAGCGATGGTATCGTACGACTGTGGGTGGCCGATCTGCAGTCTAAGCAGATATCCTCTCTTGGTTACTCGCTCCAGAAGTGTATCCTGGACGCCGCTCAACGGCGCAGGACTGAGGAAGCCCTGATCTCCTTTGCCCTTTCTCGACAAAAGGACTTCGTGTGGCAGTACTTGCTGCCCCTGTTGAAACGCCTCGGCTTGCCGAGATCATTCAAGACTCTGTGTAGGCGCAAGTTGTCACAGATGTACTGCTTGGCAACGTCGGAGGCTATTGGCGCACTGCCGGACCGGTCCGTGCATGCGTTCGCGTCTGGAACGCTTCCCTCGCCGCGATTTGACACGGATCTCTTTCTGGTGTGCATGCGGTACCTCCGACTCGAAGGCTCACTTCGTCGTCTGCGCACGCCGGACCTGATGACTCTCAAGACATCTGATACCTTCGGCGATTTCAAGGCTTTCTACTTCCTTCTCGCGGATGCGGCTGCCTACCAGGCCGAGACTCTAGTCGAGGGAATCAAGCACTGCCGCCGGGCCGAATCAGTCTATCCTGAGTCAGGAAGTGTCTATGATCGCTTTCTAGCGAGCTTTACGAGTCTGTTCGCGACACTGCCAACGCCTTGCATGAAGACTACGCGGCCGCTTGAGTACCTTCTGAGGATGTACGATGTGTGCAATGTGCGGGTTGTCAAGGACTTTGTCACCTTGACACAGACTCTTTCGAGCAGTCGGGGGCAGAGTCGGCTGGCGTCACCCGAGCATGTGATGCCCGCCGCATCTGGGGTCATTTCTAGTGACGTACACACTGAGATAGGGCTGTCTGGATTAGAGAGGACTCGCGCCATGGCTCGTCCGACAGATCTTGTGTTCATCTCATATAGCCACAGAGACCGCGAATGGCTGGATCGCCTTCAGGTTCACCTGAAACCACAAGAGAGGACAGGTGCAATCGAAGCCTGGGATGACACGCGCTGTCAGCCCGGAACGAAGTGGAAGGAGGAGATTGCGAACGCTCTAGCGGCAGCCAAAGTTGCGATTCTTCTTGTGAGCGCAGACTTTCTTGCGTCTGACTTCATAGCGAATAACGAGCTGCCTCCAATCTTGGAAGCGGCCAAGAGTGAGGGGCTAACAATTCTATCTGTTATCGTCAGCCCGTGCCGGTTCGCGCAGACGCCGATGCTGCCTGAGTTCCAGGCGGTCAACGCGCCCAGCCGTCCCCTGACAGCAATGAGCAAGGCCGAGCAGGAGCAGGTATTCGTTGACGTCACTATCGCTATCGACGGAATACGGAGTCCATAAAGTCAACTGACGACAGCACCCAATGGCATGTCGCCACAAGACAGAGGGCAGCGTTAGGTGTTTGCGGCGGGGCATTACGTGCGTTGCGGGTCGGGAGTATCATTCGACCTCACCCGCAGCTACTACCGGTTCTGGAGAGCCACATGACAGGTGTCGCGTCTTGTGTAGAGGCAGACAAGATCAGGCCTTTGCCGAAGGTGTTGCTGCATGTGCACTTGGAGGGGAGCATCCCGATGGGTGTCGTCAGGCGCCTCATGGCCGCCTATGACGTGCACTTCCCTTGCGACCTCGACCCGGCAGAAATGAGGCGTTACTGCAAAGTTGCCGGGTGGCCGGGATTCAAAGCGATGTTTCGCTCTATGATTGCGTGCATGAGGACGCGTGAAGATATTACTGACATCGTTGCGGCGTATGGCCGCGCGCTGGCGGCGAGCAATGTCCGATACGCAGAAGTGCATGTGTCGCCATGGAAGCATGTTAACCGCGGTATGGACCTAGATATGCTTCGTGACGGGTTGCTGGACGGACTTGCCCTCTTGTCCGAGCAGGCTACTATGGTGCGGTTCATCATTGACATACTGCGGCATCCTACAGAGAACCTATCGACTACGGCTCAATGGATGAACAGCTTGCCGAGAGATGCTTTTGTGGGGGTTGGCATTAGCGGCGGCCCAGCCTCTTTGCCACGAGCTCTGTATAAGGACTTCTGCGAAAAAGTCCGCGAGATGGGCTATCCTGTGGTCGCACATGCTGGCGAACTAGAAGGCCCCACGTCGATCGTGGAAGCACTTGAGTTGCTGGGTGTCCGGAGGATATGCCATGGCGTTCAGGCCGCGCATGAGACATCGTTGATGTCCAGGCTGAGTGATTCGGGAGTGCACTGTGAACTGTGTCCAACAGCAAATGAGACACTCGGGGTGGAGAAACCAGGTCTGCCCGCTGTCGCGAGAATGATTCGCAGTGGGGTTTCTTGCTCGGTCAATCCAGACGACGAAACGATCTTTGACACCGACGTCACGAGAGAGGTGGTGCGCCTTGCACAGGAGGGTATCATCAGTGTGCGGGATGCATGGAGGTTGCAGCGGGATGCGATAGAAGCCTCGTTTGCGCCCTCTGGAGTCAAGAGTGAACTCCTGGCAGAGCTTGCACCTGCCTGGACGGCAGTGCTGTGAGCGGCAGGTTCGCGGCGTCTCGTTGGACATTGGAGCGTCCCCCAGAGGGCCCATCCGTTGTTGGCGAATACAGTCTAACCTTTGGCACTACAATGACTTGCAGCCGATTCTCTGTCGTTCCTGGCGAGTTCTTTTCGTAACCGGCGTGGTGCCAATGAGTTAAGCGTGAGTCACCAACAGTGAATGACGGAAGCACCTACACTTTGGCAAAGAGTTAGAGCGGCCCCGCCGCCCATCCCTGCGCTCTCCGGTTCGCAGGCGAGACTTCAGGGGCCAAAACCAACTGTCACGGTTCCCCCCATTGGCCGAAAAAACGGCTGCGAACTCTCGGATTCTCTCTTTAACACCCCCTCTGAGTTAACAACCAGGTTGCGTTCGAACCCCAGAACGAAATCGAACCTCTGGCCGAGGGCAGCTGTCAGCAGCGGCAGTTGGAAGGGGACCAAGGACGTGCCGGCACAATCGGCGATTGTCCGTCATAGACGAATGCAACACTGTGCTTTGCCCGCGTAACCGCGACATGCATTTTTTCCTTCGGTTTCTTCAAGTGCTTCAGATCGCCCGTGTTCAGGTACTTTTTGATCGGGGCAGTGGGGACGATCAGCACCCGCTTGAACTGGAGTCCCTTCGCAATGCCGAAGTTCAGCGCCTCACAACCGTATGACTTCGCCCGCTTATCATACCGAAGAACCTGGGGGCTAAAGCGATGGACGTATTCTTCCACCATATCCTCGGCGACCAGAAATACGCCGTCATGGTCAGTTGTAACATTGGTCCGTGGCTCCATTGCGTCCATCCCCGGCCATAGCCCATTGGCAAAATCACAGATGGCCTGATTGCACCGGTAGGTTCCGCTCATGGACTCGCGTGTGCATAATCCGTCTCGTTCCCATTTCCCTACCAGATCGACCACCTTGATGCCAAGATACTGACTGTTCTTCTGTGACGGATTCGTGCTATAGATGTGTTGCCGTGGGTCTCCAACAAGCGTGATGCGAACGCCTGATCGCAGGAGCATCTCGATGACTTCCAAATCCCATCCCGCCAGGTCTTGGAACTCGTCGATGAATAGATCCGTGTACCGTTGCCCAAGCCTCGCTGTCACGCTCTGCTGCGACTTCTCCTCGCACTCTACGACGAACTTGGCAATCTTGTCCGAGTAGATCAACTTGTCGCCTTCAAAGTAGTGACGTCTGGTATCAGCTTCTGGAGTGTATTTTGCGGATTGCTCATTCACAAACCGGAAGGACTCAATTCGCTTTTCGGCGTATTTAGACCTCTGGTAAGGCCGCGCACATTCCCGCAGCAGAAACCCGAACCACGTCACCACGTCAACATGCTTCGGCACCCCGGAGTTCAACGCGCCGAATCGCCTAATGATCTCCCTTGTGTTGTTGTTCGTGTACGTGACAATCGCGATTCGGCGGTCCCGGCTGGCGAGCGACTCTTTGACAAGCCGCATCGTCTTGCCTGATCCGGCACAGGCGATGACAACTCTGTTCTCACTTGATGGCATCGGCGATGTATTCCGGAGCAGTCCAGCTCTGAGTAGTCTTGAACATTTTGAGAGCGTAGTCGGTCTTGTTTGCGTCCATGAACTTCAACAACGCGTCGTTGTCCGCGTGCTTCGTTCCAAGAATCTTATTCAGCAAAACCAGAGAGTTCGCCTTCAATAGCTGCGGCTCAAGCGTGTGGTACTGTTCGTCATCATCGTAGCAAATCCTGATAGTCGGGTACTCCCCATTCATGTACCCTTCATACTTGGACTTTAGCGCCGCGACGTTGCCGTCGTTGTCGGTAACGACACTTACATCCAACTTCAGAAGTGCTGCAATCTCAAGGAACCGCTTGAACGCGAGCCCGGCAACCGAGATCACATCGACTCCAGCCTCAAGCGGGAGCTTGCCATGCTTGTCCTTGTATGCCCGTTGCACGATCAACTCATCCGAAGGCCCCTCGACAAGAATGCATCGCTGCGACAGGATTAGCCGTAGCGTGTCGTACCCCGCCAACTTCATGAAGTAGTCTTTAGTATCTGACGCAACGTTCGTAAGCATCATCGTCTGGCCATTGCGCGAGATGAGCCTGAGATTGTCGATCCCCAACTTGTTGAGTACGAAGGCACTGTGAGTAGCGACGATAACTTGTCGATCTGCGCAGTCTCGCTGGATATCATCCATGAGCATGTTCAGATTCGCATGCGCCAAATGATTTTCGGGCTCTTCAATGAGAAGCACACGCGACTTGTGCGCATCAGCAATGGCAAGACGCAGTTGAACGCGGCATTGCTCACCCTTGCCCGCACAATCGAATGGCAAGTCGTCCAAGTGTGCCGTAATCGCACTATCCCACGTTGATCTCGGGGACATATCCATTTGGACCGTCAGCTTCTTGCTGGTAGCTGAGCTACCCCGATTCTCCAGATGCTCGTTGATAGCCTTGACTCCGAGTTCCTGTGAAAATCCATGCCGGAGTTTCCTATACGCAAGTGAAAGTTCGCGGCGTTGGCCCTCGGTCAGTACGTCATCCACAAGTTGAGCCACGTACCTGTTTGGCCCACGGTACGCCCGTGGCAGACTGGTGTCGATCGTCTTGGCCCTGAAAGGCAGATTCCTGAGCGTGATCCCATTATCAGCGAAGGATCTCCAGGTTGTCCTGTAGAACTCGACAGGCAAAACGGCAGGATTGGCGCGATCTCGGGCATAGTCTTTCAACGCATCGACATGGTCGCCATCCACTTCAATGGCCAGCTTCAATCCGGGGCAATCTTCGTTCTTGGTGTTGTTCCGCCCCTTGAGGCTCGCCAAAGTAGGGTCGTCGTTCAGATATGCCTCGATCAGGACCTGTGGCGGCGACACATTCCCGTTATTACGGAGCCCCTCGAAGTAGTTCGCGACCATTGTCGCATTGAAGAGGTACGGATCGAGCGAATACTCGAGGGTACGCCTGTTGTACTGGCGCGAGAGAACGATGGAGATCGCCTCTAGAATCGAGCTTTTTCCGGTTTCGTTATCGCCAACGAGAATATTGAACGTCGGATTCAATTCCAGGTCGAAGCTGTCGAACCGTCGGAATCCTTCAAGGTGAATACGCGTGATGTGTATGGCCATCAGTATGATCCCCTGCAGGAGTCGAGAAGTTGACCGCACGGTAGTTTATCATCTCTTGGGGGATTGAGGTCAAGCACCAACCATTCTTTCGGTTGACAACAGTCGCTGTTAATCCTGAAGGTTCGCACCTCATACAGCCAGTAGATGAGCCCATACAGTTCAAACGCAGGGCCACCACCGAACATGGCAACGACCAGCTCCTTCCGATGCCACCTTCTTGCGACAGGCAGGGCGCCTTTCTTGATCTTCCGAAGCGCTGCTGATAGAAGGCGGGCATATCGAGGGGCGTACGACGCTACATAGGCCCGCCGGACTGACACCTGATCATAACGAATCCGTCTTTCTTCTCGGTAGCTCCTGCGAAGCTTCGGAATCGTGCGCCGTAGAATGTCACATTTCTTCGAAGTGAGCGTATCGTCTATCAGTCCCCAATCGCGCGCAAGATAACGGTACGCGAGTTCAACGACAGTTAGAGGCTTAGGACTTGGCATCTGCAATCGCTTCCGCACGAATGTGAACGGGTGCTTTCGACGTCCTCAGGTGGAATGCCCCGGTTCTTCGGTCCAGTTGTTATGAGAGAACCATTGTCTTGTCTTTCGTTCCGCTGCCGGGCCGCGTAGGGCGGAGCGCAGCGG